>JBDNGG010000111.1:0-16456 GCA_041689405.1 Terrimicrobiaceae bacterium
AGGAGTGTCGTGAGGGCCGTTCAGGAGAGTCTGCATGTGATTCTAAAAGGAGCAAAAGATAGGACGTCTTCGGTGGCAGAAACTCCTCCCGGATTGGATTTGCATGAGCTTATGGCCGAACTCGAAGCCGACATGGCCGGGGCCGCAGCCAATCTCGACTACGAACGTGCCGCCCTGATCCGAGATCAGATTCGCGAATTGAAATCCGGGGCAGGCATCGAAAAGATCACCACCTCAAAAACTCCCGTCCGGTATCCAGCCAAACCGCGAGGAAGGAAAACCGCTCGCGCCTGATTAACCTATGCCCCCGTACCTTCTTGTTGCCACACGCAATGCCCACAAGACCCGTGAAATTTCCCAGATGCTTCGCGGGTGCTTTCGCATCGAGGATCTCACGGCGCATCCCGGCGCGCCGGAAGTGGAGGAGACCGGTGCGACTTTTGAAGCCAACGCCATCCTGAAATCCTGTGCAGTATCGGCGTTTACTGGCGGCTGGGCGTTGGCGGACGATTCCGGACTAGAAGTTGACGCTCTCGGAGGAGAACCTGGTGTGCGGTCCGCGCGCTACGCTGGCGAATCCGCTGTTGATGCCAATAACAATGCGCTTCTGCTCAAGAATTTATTGCCGTTTCGTGGGAAACAACGGGCTGCCCGGTTCCGCTGTTGCCTTGCCCTTTCCAAAAAGGGTGAGGTCATCGCTATCTTCAATGGCGCCGTGGAAGGCGTCATTCTCAACGAACCTAAAGGTGACGGCGGATTTGGATACGATCCGTTATTTGTGCCTCGCGGATATTGCGAATCGTTTGGCCATCTCCCCTCAGACGTGAAAAATCAGATCAGCCACCGCGCATCCGCACTGCGTCGATTCTCGGCATGGGCGGAAGCTAATCCTGCGCTCGAATAGCGGGCGATATTTTCCGTCAACTATTCCGTGCCATCATCTGATATGGCGGGTTCCGGCAATCGCGGGGCTGGAAGCGGTGAGGCAGTTTTATCGCGCCGGACTCCTGGTAATTCCTGAATCACCTCGTCTTGTGGCAGCAGGGATTTTGCCATATTCAGCAGCACATCCCGTGTGGGTTGATCAAAGGAATACAACACCTGTAACGGCTGTCCGCCCGGAACAATTCCAATTTCATCGCACGCGAAACACACCAGGAGATCGATCTGGTCCTTGCCCGCACCGGCCCGCAAGGAGAGGCCGGGGTGGAACTTGCAACGGTCTGTGCGGAGGGCACCAAAGCCACTGCTATTGGCCAGGGTCTCCTTGAGCGTCTCCCGTGCAGTCGGTGGAATCTCGACGGGGCCGGTGCCAATCACTTCGTATTGATCGATGTATTCCGGCGCGTAGCGAAGGTGTGTCGGTGTCTCGCCCGGCATGACACGCAACAATTGCGTCGGCATATTGCCGCCGAGCCATTGTGCAAATGGCTTGTCGCTGACCGGCACCGCGGGAGTCGTCACCTCTGTAGGCGTGGGTGCGATTTCAGCACCAGGCACTTCAGCGCCAGCGCCGATGACGTGACCGGCGACGAGGCAACTTAACATCACATAGATTTGAATTTTCATGGATGAAAAAGAAGGGTTGGCGTTATCGGCTGAGTTCCAGCATCCGGCGGATGGGGACTTCTGCCCGGGCGCGGATTGCTTCAGGAATGATGATTTGAGGTTCCAAGTTCAAAAGGCACGCATGGAGTTTTTCCAGCGTATTCATTTTCATATACCGGCAATCTGCGCAGGCACACGCGTCGGTCGGTCCCGGAATGAAGATCTTATCAGGGAGTTCGCGGCGGAGGCGGTGCAGCATGCCACTCTCGGTCACAATGACAAATGCCTTCGAGGGAGATTGCTGGCAGTACGTGACCATGCGCTCCGTCGAACAGACCTCGTCAGCCAGCAACCGGACGGCATACGTGCATTCGGGGTGCGCGACGACGGGAGCGTCTGGATATTCCGCGCGAATACGTTGGATGCTGTCGCGCGTGAACTCGACATGGACATAACAATTTCCCTGCCAGAGATCCATTTTACGACCGGTTTGCTCGGTCACCCAGGCACCTAGATTTTGGTCGGGAACGAAAAGAATATTTCTGCCCTGCGGAATGCTTTCCACGATCTTCGGCGCGTTACCGCTCGTGCAGATGACATCCGAGAGCGCCTTCACGCCGGCACTGCAGTTGATGTAAGCGACGACGTAGTATTCCTTCTCCGGGTGCGCATTCAAAAATGCCTCCAGTTTATCGGCGGGACAGGAGTCTGAAAGAGAGCAACCGGCGGCCATATCCGGTATGACCACCGTCTTGGTTGGATTTACGATTTTTGCCGTCTCCCCCATGAAATGCACGCCGCAGAAGGCAATCACATCGGCATCGGTTTCGGCAGCGCGGTAGCTCAGGCCCAGCGAGTCACCCACATAGTCGGCGAGTTCCTGGATTTCACGGACCTGATAGTTATGTGCGAGAATGATGGCGTTGCGTTCGCGTTTTAGTTCGAGAATTTCGGAGCTGAGATCAGTGGAAATCATGGCGACGGGCGTTCTACTTAATGATCGGGATAGTTTTAGAATTAGACACTCTAAAAACCCATTACTCCAGAGCGCCCCTATTATGGGTCGCTTGGATGGCAGTGAGTGCGATAGTATAAACAATATCCTCAACCAGGGCTCCGCGCGAGAGATCATTTACCGGGCGCTTGAGGCCCTGCAACATCGGACCGATGCTGATCACATTGGCGCTCCGCTGCACCGCCTTATAAGTCGTATTGCCGGTATTGAGATCCGGGAAAATAAATACTGTCGCGCGACCGGCGACCGGGCTGTTGGGAGCCTTCTTCTCTGCGACATCGGCGATGGCCGCCGCATCATACTGGAGTGGCCCGTCGATGAGCAAATCGGGCCGTTTTTCCTTCGCGATGCGCGTGGCTTCACGGACCTTATCCACTCCGACGCCGGATCCGGATTCCTTGGTCGAGTAGCTGATCATCGCGACCCGCGGCTCAATGCCGAACTGGGCGGCTGAATCTGCCGATTGAATTGCAATGTCAGCAAGCGCCTCGGCGTCCGGATCTGTGTTCACCGCGCAATCGCCGTAAACGAGGACTTGGTCGGGGAGTAGCATGAAAAATATCGATGAGACAACCCTCGCCCCTGGCCGGGTCTTGATCACCTGAAGGGCCGGACGCACCGTGTTTGCCGAGGAATGGATGGCGCCGGAAACTAATCCGTCTCCCTCGCCGAGTCCGAGCATGACCGTCGCAAGCATGACATTATCCGTCAGTTGATCTTTGGCTGCTTCGGGCGAGAGGTTTTTCCCCTTCCGAAATTCGACGAGCGCTTCGATGTATAAATCGCGGACTCGATCTGGATCAATGATCTCGAGGCCCGGCGGCAACACGAGATCCTGACCGCGTGCGACGCGCTCGATTTCCTCCGGATTGCCAATCAGCACACACGTCGCGATTCCTCGCTCCTGGCACGTCACTGCCGCACGGATCGTCCGTGGCTCTGCGCCCTCGGGAAGGAGAATACGCTTTTTTGCAGCGCGTGCGCGTTCCGTGAGCATGTGACAAAATGCCGCCGGCGACGTCCGGGTTTCCATCGTAGTTAACGGCAGGTTTGCCAGCCACGTCTGGTCGATGTGCTCTGCCACAAAATCCATCGCCTGATAAATCCGTTCAAAATCATCGGTTGCGACTTCCGTGTTCATGCGGTAAAGCGACGACGCCGTTTCATAGCTGCTCGTCGGAACGACGAGTACTGGCAGCCCTGTATTCAGGCCGGGGCGACACAGCTCGATCACACGCTCATCCACATCCAAGCCGCCAGTGAGGATTAACCCTGCAAACGGGACATGATTCATCGTCGCCATCGCAACGGCAACGATCACATCCGTACGATCAATGGGAGTGACCAATGCAGCACCGGGGCGAAACGCGCCGAGCATGTTTGGCACCGTGCGCGCAAGCACCGAGATGCTTTTGACACGCCGCGTCTCGATGTCTCCGGGGTGGAGGATTTTTGCGTTGAGGTGACGGGCAATGTCGATCGTGCGGCAGTACGTGAGGTCGATGTTTGACGGAATGGCCGCAATCATCGGAAGTCCACCTCTACGAAGTCGGAAACATTCGTCGCTCAGTTGTGCGGTAACTTCCTCCAGTGATAGCCCCTCCGGCACTTGCACCCGGTTCAATACGCAGCCTGCCAGTCGGGAATCATCCAGGCTGCCAAAGGGCCGTGCTGCTAACTCGATCTGACTGCGGAGCTGCGAGGCATCGAGCCCGGCCATGCTGCCGACGAGGATGACTTCCGCTCCCAGCGCCTTGACCAGCTCGACGTTCAACGAACTGGTGTAGGGGTTGTCCATGGTCGGGACGAGTCCCTCGACAATCATGATGTCCGCATTTTCCGCAGAGGCCTGAAATCCGTCAATCACCCGGCTCATCAGCTCATCCATATGCCCGTCGGACATAAATCGGGTTGCCTGTTCCAGGGGCATCGGATCAGCCACAGGCAGCTTTGTCGTCTGCCGGATGAAATGCGTGGAGCGTTCGATGGAATCGTTGGCAGAGACGAATTGCCCGATAGGTTTGTAAAATCCAACGCGGATTCCGATGCGGTCGAGCGCACGGACGATTCCGAGGGTGACGGTGGTTAGACCAGCGCTGCTGGCTGCCGGAGCGAAATAAAGGGTGCGTTTCATGAGCTTGCGGACGGAGGGTCTTCTGACAATAGAGATTCAGTCGAGCGGGCGATCATCCATTCCTCATTGGTGGCAATCACCATCACTTGCGGCCCGCTGGACGAAGCCGGAGAGATAATTCCTTCGGAAGATTTCCCAGCCACCGCATTCCGGGCGTCGTCCACCTGAATGCCGAGAATACCAAGATGGGCGCAAGTTTTTGAGCGGATGACAGCGGAGTTCTCGCCGATGCCCCCGGTAAAAACAATGGCATCCAGCCGGTCGAGGGCCGCAGCGAGGGCGAGCATTCCTTTCGCAAGGCGGTAGGAAAAAAGATCGATGGCGAGTGCGGCGCGGGCGTTACCCGAGGCAGCGGCGGCAGAGACCGCGCGCATGTCATTGCTGACGCCCGACACTCCTAGCAAACCGCTTTTTCGATTGAGCATCGTTGTAGTCTGCTCCAGGGAAAGTCCGGCATTCTCCTGTAAAAATAAATGCAGGTTGGGATCCACATCTCCGCTTCGTGTGCCCATCATGACACCTTCCAGCGGGGTTAATCCCATGGATGTGTCCATACTAATACCATCACGAATTGCGCAGACGCTGCACCCGTTTCCGAGGTGGGCGGTGAGCAGGGATAGCGATTCGAAGGGCCGGCCCAGCGCAGCCGCAGCCTGCATCCCGACGAAGTGATGGCTGGTGCCGTGCATACCATACCGGCGCACCGCAAGCGTCTCGTAATATTCGTAGGGAATCGCATATAAGAAAGCATGAGGTGGCAGGGTCTGATGAAAAGCCGTATCAAACACCGCCACCTGCGGCACACCCGGGAAGCATTCGAATGCGGTCCGAATGCCGAGGACATGAGCCGGATTATGCAAGGGTGCCAGCTTCGAGCATTCGTCGATTTGCTTCACGACCGCTTCATTGATGCGAACCGCAGACCGGAAAAACTCGCCGCCATGCACGATTCGATGGCCGATCGCAGTGATTTCAAGCCTGTCACCAAGGTTCGCCTCCAAGGCCTTGATGATCTCCCGCAGCGCGTTGCCATGATCCTGCGCAGCGAGAGTAATTTGCAGCGGGTGACCTGCCACCACAAGGTCCAGAGCCGCGTCAGCTGTCCCCACCCGGTCCGCGAGACCGTTGGCAACCACGTCTCCTTTGGGCAGCTCAAAGAGGGCAAATTTAATCGATGAGCTTCCGCAGTTGATGACCAGAATCTGGTGATGGTGCGATTTTTCCATGACGTGTGGGTTCGTTCAAACTACGGATGCCGCTTTCGTCGGGTCAAGCGGCGATGCCTTAAATCCTGACATACCGCAAATCCAAGCCGATTTGCAAAGTGAGGGCCTATGGCACGGTCAGTTCGTAGGCAAAGGAAAACTTTTTGCCATAAATCTTGTGGGAATCGCGTGTGTCCGGGCCGCAGCTGTGCGTGCCTAATCCCCGGTGCAGGGCGTCGATGTACAAGATGGTCTCGTTGGTCGGGTGCAGGTCGGTGGTGTGCTTCGCGGCGAATAACGCCTCCACCGGATAGTGCGTTGCATTGAATTCGAAGGTCGGCAATCCGTCGACTCTCAACCGGAGTGGGTCTTTGCCCACTCCAAACAATTCGAGCCACCGGACATCCGTGTGGTGGCCATGCTCCTGCGGCATCACGTAATCGACGTATTGATCGGCGACCGTGGAGCCAAAAATTCCAAGTAGAGAGGATGCCTTGCGATCGGTGTAGTTTTCCCATGGCCCGCGCCCGAAATATTGGAGATTCTCAAGGCCATCGACTAAATCGATCCGCACTCCGATGCGCGGCAGGTCCACCATATCCGGCGATCCAAACCGAATCGTGTTTTCAAAAACGAGCCGTCCATCGGGCAGGAATGTGATGTGCTGAAGATGGCGGGCATCATCCCAATTGTCTCGTGCACTTGCCCGATGGGAAATCGTGACACTCACGCTGCCATCAACCGAGCGGGAATGCCGGAACTTGGTGAGCTGAAACCGGAGCGGGTGATCTTGCAGTCCCAGCGCCATCCATCGTCCAAGCGCCTTGTCTTCCTGGCCTGTCCAGAGTTTCAAGCCGTCGTTGTCGGTAGCAGCACGCGACAATTGCAGCCGGGGGCCGACTGCGATCACGTTCTGCTTGCCCCGGTTGAATTGAACCATCGTGCCTGCTGTCTTGTCGAACACGACACTAACTCCGCCCGCTTCCAGGGTGAGTGCGTTTGCCGTGTCGGTCACCTGAACGAAAGCGTTACCTTTAACCGGAGGATTCGCAATTCGCGTCCCTCTGTCGCGCAGCGTGAGTTGCTGCCATGCGATTTCGTGCCCTTTCGGAGCATATGCGGTTGCCGCAGCTAAGATAAACCGCAGCGTGAGGTGAACCTCACCGTCCGGGGGAAATGCGCCGGATGCAATGGTGAAATCCTGACTTTCGCCCGGAGCGATATCGAACTTTGTCAATCGCCCTCGACGAAATAGGTAACCGCCTGCCGACATCTCCCACAAGCAGGTGATATGCTTGGTGCGAACAAAATCGTAGTCGCTGGTGATCCGAATGTGAACCCGGTGTGGATCGATCGTGAGCAAAGCCACCCGCACAGGCTGGGCGAGGTGCTTCAATTCCCACATGGCGGGATGCGGTTCGCGATCTGCTGAGACCATTCCATCGCAGACGAAATTGGCATCATTTGGCACATCACCAAAATCTCCGCCATAGGCAAAATAGGCGGTCCCGTCTGGAGTCTGTTGCCGGATGCCATGATCCAGCCATTCCCAGATGAATCCTCCCTGGATTCCAGGCTTCGTTTTGAAGACCTCAAAATAATCGTGCAGGGATCCATTTGAGTTCCCCATGGCATGGGAGAATTCACACAAGATCACCGGACGCTCGAGAGGATGTATGGGCCGCGGGATCGGACGCCGGTTGTCTTTGGAGGTGGTTTTGCCCGCGTGCTCCCAGCCTACGGATTCCAGCGCCAGCCCGTGCAGCGGTTGCTCACGCACGTCCGTAAGGTATGCCGAACACCTGTCGCTCCATTCGATTAGTTTCTCGATAGATGTATACATCGGACATATCACGTCCGTCGCCGTCGAGCCGTGCGCCCAGGTGGTAAAAGTCTGACCTGTTGAAATGGCACCCTCATAGTGGAGGGGACGCGATGGGTCGTAGTGCCGAATCCAGGCTGCTGCAGCGTCATGATTCGGGCCGTGACCGGATTCGTTCCCAAGTGACCAAAAAATCACGCAGGGGTGGTTTTTGTCCCGAATGACCATCCGCATCGCCCGGTCCAACCACGCGGTCGCGTAAGTCGGATCCTGGCAGAGGAAATTATGGAAATCGTGGGATTCGATGTTCGCCTCATCCACCACATAAAGCCCGTATTCGTCGCAAAGGTCGAGCCAGCGCGTGTCATTGGGGTAATGCGACGTCCGGACCGCGTTGATGTTGAACTGCTTCATCAACCGCACGTCGGCAAGCATCGTCTCGTAGGGCACGGCCTTTCCAAAATCGGGATGATGGTCGTGTCGGTTGACGCCTTTGATCAAGACGCGCTTGCCGTTGATGAGCAGGTTTCGACCCCGAATTTCGAGGCTGCGAAATCCGACACGGACGCTCGTGTGCGAGACTCCCGATGGAGACTTCAGCGTGACCACGACCGTATATAAGCGCGGCTCCTCGTGAGACCATAACTGTGGCTTAATCACATCCGCGGAGAGGTCGATTCGGAGATGATTCGGCTGATTGCACCATCGTTTTTTCGGGACCTCAAGCGCAGCAGAAAGCGGCGCGCTGAAAACGGGTTTTCCTGCTGGATCGAGCATCTGAATCTCGGCCTTGACGTCCTTTGGCAGCGGCCCCGCATGGTCGATGCCCACATGGACCTCGACGGAAAGTTTTCCCGATTTGAAATCGTCTGCCAGTGTGGCATTCACACGCACATCGCGCATGAAAACATGTGGTGTGGAGTATAAAAATACTTCGCGATGCAAGCCCGAGAGCCACCATTGATCCTGGTCTTCAATGAAACACGCGTCGGACCACTGGATCACGAGCACCATGAGCACATTTTCCTCCCCCTGTCGCAGCGCAGGTGTGATGTCAAACTCGGCCGGAAGACAACTGTCTTTGCTCATCCCGATGGCGATTCCGTTGAGATAAACCGCAAGCAGGCTCGTCGCTCCTCCAAAATGGATCACCACACGATCCCCATCCCAATCCGCGGGAGTAGAAAATACACGTCGGTATACCGCAGTGGGGTTTTCACCTGGAACCAACGGTGGCTGATGGCTCCACGGCATCTGGACATTCGTGTAGTGCGGGATGCCGTGCCCCTGCGTCTGCAGGTTTCCCGGCACGGTGATCGTTCCCCAGTCCTTGGGGCGGTATTTCGACGCGAGCGTCGCCAGCGCGGCCTTAGGTGAAGTTTCGCAGCGAAACTGCCATTCACCAATGAGTGGAAGAACCTTCGGGGAACGATCCATGACTCCTTTGACCGCTTGTTTGAATGAGGCAAACGGCAAAAACGTGGCCCTGGGAGGGAGCTTATTTAGAGACGTTAGTTCGGGAGATTCCCAAGCACGGGTAAGGCCGGAGGTAAGCATTATAGGGCGATTTTATAGCAGACGAAGTCGTCGACTGAAAGCGGATATCAGCAGTAGGTGGCGATTCTTCCTTGCGCTTAAGGGGTGGGTGGTGGATGCGTGATGGGGTGAACCAGACTGCGCTCGCACCCGCCCCGGATCGGATCCTGACGCACATGCGATGGGACCTGAAGTTACGTCGATGGGTGCGCCTCTGCGCCTGGAGCTGGGTGGGCGTATCCGGGCTATTCTTTATCATTGGATCCATACGGTTTTCGCTTGGGGTGCCACCAGTTTCATTGACGCTAACAGGATTGCTCGGCTTGGCTGGCGCATCGCTTCTGCTGCTCACGTATTTCATCGTCCATGTGTCGCTGAACGAGGCTGCGACGGTATTGGATCGCATTGTTCCCGGCGCTGCGGATCGGTTCACTACTTGGGTGGCATTGCCCATGCCAAGCGCTTCCGCCGAGTGGAACGATGCGTTGAGACAGGAAATGCGGGGGTTTGTGTCACACGCAATTCTGCCAAGGCCGCCCATGAAAACTCCTCGTGCGAAGATTGGCATTATATTTATATTTCTTGCTGCGACAGGAGGCCTCCAGGTTGCTTATCATCTCGGACTGACCGCTACGGCACCTGAGCGGGAGAGGGTTTCGGCCTTGCTTACGGAGGCAGCAATGGATGTCGATGCCTCCGCCCCGGAGCTCGCAGAGATCTCGCAGGAGTTGAAGAATGACGCGGAACGGTTGTTAGAGAATCAATCCCACCAGTCTCAGGAAGTCGGAGTTCGTGCGCTGGCATCCGCCCTCGCAGGAATTCGAGCCCTCGCGAGCGCAGTCAACGACTCGGGTGCGCGCAGCAACCCTGGGCCGGAAGGTGCCGTCGGCGAACGATCCGCCACTGCGCCCAAGGCGAGCCCGCAGGGTCCAATGCCGGGCGTTGCGGTCACAGCCGATCCATCGATTCCTGCCTCAGGCAAGGAGTCCGATAATGAATTCTCGCGGCGGTTGGAGCGCTTGGCATCGCGTCTTGAGGATAAAAAACAGACCGCCTCCGGGATGTCTGATTCTGCGGATTCCACCTCGGGAGAAGGCGCGGACACTGACCCCGATGCAGCTAAATCCCTGCTCGACAGTCTCGCTGCGGGGAAAAACCCGACTGCAGCGGGACTGCAGGAATCCACCGCCGCAGCGCCCGGCCCGGGTAGCGATCAAGACTTCGGCCGCGCGAACGGCGGGCAGTCTTCCGATCCGTTAAACGATACGGCTGGGCCGGACCTGTCCACTCAGGTATCCGAGGGTGACGACGGAGCGGGACGCGGCTTTTCCATGGTGTCGCGGGAAAGCACAGATACGTCGGCGCGGGAGCAACAAATCGGCGTAGCCAGATCCATCGAATTTCGCGAGCGATCGCTGGTCATGGAGGACATTCCACCCGGAGCCCGCGAGCTGGTGCGCCGGTATTTTGAAAGCCTTGGGAAAGCCGAGTCGCCGTAGCTCGGTTTTTCTCCTGCCATGACGGCAAAAAGCAATATACGAATTACCAGTCATGACTACCGACATCGCAGCCCGGGCGCAGGAATTTACCGATTTGTTTGCACGACTCGAAGCGGAGATTGGCAAAGCCATCGTCGGGCAATCAGACATCGTGAGGCGATTATTGACGGCGCTTTTTGCCAATGGCCATGTGCTCCTCGAGGGTGCCCCCGGACTAGGAAAAACACTACTTGTGCGCTCACTCGGAACCGCAACAGGATTGGAGTTTTCGCGCATCCAGTTCACGCCCGATCTCATGCCCGCGGACATTGTTGGGACTAATCTCATCGCCGAGGATTCAGGCAAAAAAGTGTTTCAGTTTCAAAAAGGCCCGGTGTTTACGAACATCCTGCTTGCCGACGAAATCAACCGCGCCACTCCCAAGACCCAGAGCGCGCTGCTGGAGGCGATGCAGGAGCGCCATGCCACGATCTCCGGCACATCGCATGTGCTTCCTAATCCGTTTTTTGTCCTTGCGACCCAGAATCCCCTGGAAATGGAGGGAACTTATCCGTTGCCCGAAGCGCAGTTGGATCGATTTTTAGTTAAGCTGCTGGTCGAATACCCCAGTGCTTCCGAGTTGCACGAAATCCTGGATCGGACCACCGCAGGGTCCAACGCGGAGCCCGACCGCGTGCTTGGAGCAATTGAGGGGTTTCTGAGTTTTCAGCAATTTGTCCGTGAAGTGCCCGTTGCGCGTGAGGTGCAGGAGAAGGTAGTTCAGGTAGTGATGGCGACGCATCCCTCGCGCCCTGATTCTATTCCGCTTGCGTCAAAATACGTGCGTTACGGAGCAAGTCCCCGTGGGGCGCAGGCGATCCTGCTTTGCGCAAAAATCGAGGCCCTGCTTGCGGGACGTCTGCATGTGGCCTCAGACGATATCCGCGCCGTGGCGGCTCCCGCGCTGCGGCACCGCTTGATATTGAATTTCGAGGGCGAGGCGGAGGGAGTTACCGCAGATCACATCATCAATGAATCTGTGGCCCGCGCCATGGATGGAAAGTAGCTACGCCGCAGCGCGATCCGGCACCTCGATGAGCCGGAACCGGAATCGCTCGGAATATTTTCCGCCGGTGAATTTTCGGCAGCACTTCACGCATGCGACGCGTCTTTTAATAGGGCGCACCCGGGCTAGGGTTTCTGCGCATTCGGGGCATTGATAAAAATGCCGTCGCGTGACCCGGCGCTGCTTAAATGGAAGGTTATGGCAGCGCGCTTCATTTGGAATTCCCAGATCCGAGCAGGCTTTCTGCCACTCCGCGCCATGGGGTGAAACCCGGCGCCGACCCGCGCGCGCCTGGGCTGCGAGGTGCGCCAATTCATGGCGCAAGGTGATTTGCACCTCCTCGGACGATACTTCAATGAGCTTCGGATTTAAAATGACGCTGCGAGTGCGATAGCAAGCCAACCCAGCCGTCGTCCGAAGCCGGGGATTCCAAGAAACAGAAACCTCCTTGGCCAGTTCTTTGCATCCCACCTGTTTGAGTAGAACACGTGCAACTTCTTCGAGGATCGGGTCCTGCCGCAGGTGCCGGTGGGTGCGGGCTCGGCGCGTCTGAGGCGGCTTTTCCGCCGGTTTGATACGACGGAGCAGGCTCATGCCGAAATCAAATGCAAGTTGGCGCACCGCCCGGCTCATACGGCTGCCTCGGGTTGAAGCTGTGGAAATTGCCGGTCAATCACCGGGCTCAAGCCCTCAATAGCGGCATCAATTTCTTCCCGGCTCGTGGGTTTCTCCGAAGAAAACTGCTCGGTGGACTTCTCCGGCGCGGGTTCGACACCGGTCGTGATCAGGTCGTGTGAGGGTTGGACCGAGCCGACCATGCATGCCGATCCGCTCGACACTGCAATTTCCTCCAAATCCAGCCCGATCAGAAGCATTTCTCCATCAGCGCCGGGAAAGCTCACATTGAGCGTGTTGGAAAGCGTCAGATCGGGTTGTCCATTTCGCGTCGCTGCGGGGAAAATCCGCTCGACCCCGTCCCATAACCGCTCCGTCAGGAGTTGCAGGCGCAACTGCTCCGTGTCGAGTCCGTCTGTGACCCATTCCGCTGCAGCAACCCTGCCCGCCATCGTGTTCCACGAATCATCGAGAACCGCGCGCGCCCGCCTGCCGAAGCCATGAATACCCGACGGGTTTCCATAATCACGCTCCAGCACCGGCAGCATCGCAGCGAGGGCACAGGGTGCCAGCGGGGTGGTTGCGTTGTAGTCTAGATATGCCATTCCAATCCCGCGGGTTGAGATTGCCGTTTCGATATCACGCGGAGCTGCGTCTCCTCATGCGTGACGAGTGACCGCGCCGGCACGCTGTGCATGAGAAAAACATTGGCTCCGATCGTGGACTCGCGCCCGATGACTGTCTCGCCGCCCAGTACGGTCGAGTTAGGGTAAATCGTCACCCAATCTTCGACATCGGGATGGCGCTTGCCCCCTTTGACCAATTGCCCCTCCTCATCTTTTTGAAAACTTCGCGCACCCAATGTGACGCCATGATAAAGCTTCACATGATCTCCAATCACGCACGTCTCACCGATGACAACTCCCGTGCCATGATCAATAAAAAAATGTGTCCCCAGCGTGGCACCAGGGTGGATATCGATTCCCGTGCGCGCGTGCGCCCACTCGGTCATCATGCGCGGAATAATGGGAATCCCCGCAAGGTAGAGGGTGTGCGCGCAACGCTGGATCGCGATGGTTTCGACACACGGGTACGATAGGATGATCTCCTCATTGCTTATGGCTGCCGGGTCGCCCTCGTAGGCCGCCTGAATATCTGTCTGTAATAGCTCACGGATGTGCGGCAGAGACTTCAAAAAATCCGTGAGCAGCGCGTGGGCACGCGCTTCCGGGCAGGTCGGGTCGCCAATCCGCAGACTGCGGCAGATTTGATCTTCCAGACGGTCCGCGATGCTCATGATCCGGTGATACGTCAGCTCAGACAAAAATTCACCATGCACCGCCTCGTCGTCGTGAAACCCCGGGAAGAGCACCTGCAGCAGGTCCGTGCAAATCGTGTCCACGGCGCCTTTAGACGGCAAATTTAATCCGTCCGTGTTATTCAGGCCCCCGACGGAGGCGTACGAGGCGAGGATGTCGCGGGTGACGGTGCGGAGTATCGCTTCCATGATTTAGCAAGCTAGTATCGACGGACAGGCCGGATTGTCCAGTTCCAGCACAGATTAGGCGTCTGGAATTGCGCCATCGCCCATACGGCAATGGTATGCATCGGTATCGATCTCCATATCGGTTAAATACTTAGAAAGAATTTCGACCTTTGCGGTTTCAATATTTTCTGCCATCACGAGGGCAATGATGGCGCCGCCAAATCCGCCGCCGGTCAGCCGGGCGCCGAGCACTCCGGGCTGGCTGGTGGCGATTCTTACGAGTGAATCCAACTCCGGGGTGCTGTTCTCGAAATTCTCCATGGAGCTCATATGAGAAGCTGTGAGGAGGCGTCCAAACGTCTCCAAGTCCCCCAATTCCAATGCCGAGAGCCCAGCAAAAACCCGCTCGTTTTCTCCAGTGATATGGGCAGCGCGGCGCCGGACAACATCCGATAAGCCCGCGTGCGAGAGATCGGCAGTCGAAGCGTCCCGGAGCGCAGGCACGCCGAGGGTCCGGGCAGCTTCGAAGCACTGGTCCCGGCGTTCGTTATATTCCCCGCCTGTGAGAGCATGCTTGACGCCCGAGTGGACAATCAAGAGTTCGACACCCTCGGGAAATGGCACGCGCTGGACGGATTCCTTTCGGCAGTCCAAAAAGATCGCGTGCTGCCGTTTTCCGAAAATACACGACACCTGATCCAAAATCCCGCAGTTCACACCAGCAAATTCATTCTCCGCCTTTTTGCACAACCTCGCCAAATCCATCGGTGAGATTTCCCAGTCAAACATCCGACACAGCAGGACGGCCGTGGCCACCTCAATCGACGCCGAACTCGACAATCCCGCACCGACCGGGAGATTAGTCGAGAACTCGGCCTCAAATCCGCCGACCTCGTAGCCAGCCTCGATAAATTTTGCGATCACACCCACCGGGTAATCGCTCCAACCGCCTGACGGATGCAGCGGCTCCGAGGCATCAACAATCACTTCGGGAAATCCTGCGCTTCGCAGCCGAATTCTGGATCCCGCGGATGCCTCTCCGGTCACCGTCGTCCCCAGATCCAGCGCCGCGGACATCACCACGCCCGCATTATAATCGGTATGGTTTCCCAATAACTCAACACGGCCCGGAGCAAAAACTTGATACATCATACGGCATTCTTAGAAAATTTTCACACGCACCGCCATTGCGATTTTCGATAAATTCATGCGCGCGGTGGTTCTTTCCTTGATGATCAGACCGGATTGATCAACACTGGCACCGAATCCTAACCTTGAAAGGCACCCTATGTCCGAATCCACACTCGAATCCTCCAAATTGGCAGATCAGAAACTTGAGAGCGGGACTGCTCACGCTAAGGCGGCTTTAGATGCGACCACTGCAGCTGCGAAAGAAGTGATCGAAACCAGTCGCAAGCACGCCGGAGCCGCAATCTCCACCAGCAAAGAACATCTCGGCCTTGCAGCCAAGGATCTTTCCGATGCCGCCACCGCAAAATACACGGAACTCAAAACACAGGCCACCAACAAGGCTGGAGAAGTGAAAGGTCGTGCTCAAGAAGCCTTTGGCCAGGCGTCCAATAAAGCCCAATCTTTCCAGACGGAAGCTGAGTTATTCATCCGCGAAAAACCCCTGCAATCCATCGGGATCGCTGCGGGCGTCGGATTTATCTTTGGCCTCATCATCCGTCGCTAAAGTTACCCGCAACGAGGGTGTTTTCGCACTAGTATCATGACATCTGGAAAAGGCGCGGGGCAAGCGCCCCCCGGTTCAGGGGGAATTGCGGCCGGCGGATTGCGGATGTTTGGCTCGCTTGTCCGACATTTTCAAGCGCTCGGAGCGCTCGCCGGCGCTGAGGGGCGTGATGCACTCGCTCTTTACGTGCGCCTCGGCGTGATGCTGCTTGCTGCCCTACTCTTCGTTGGGGTGGCTTACTTTTCACTCCTCTTTTTCATCGCCTTTGCGATTGCTGCTCTTTTCGGCGTGGCGTGGATCTGGATCACGCTCGGGTTAGCGGTATTCCATCTCGTGATCGCCGTCTGGTGTGCAACCCATGTGCGTGCGCATTTCCGCACGCCCGTATTTTCACTCACTGGCGAAGAAATAAAAAAAGATCTAGCCGCCCTGCGCGGTAGTGATTCAGCTCGTGACGTATTATGATTCCGGACAACCTGCTAAAGGAAGTTGAGGCTAGCCGCCGTGCGATTCATCGCGACGTCACGGCTTTCAAGTTTCAGATCGACCTCCCGGCGCGCGCCCGAGACGCGATTCGCGCACGCCCCGCACGTTGGCTCGGCGGGGCTGCCGTAGTCGGGTTCATCGCCGCACTCGTCCGCCCCAAACGCCGCCGGGCTAAACAGCTCGGAAAAAAACTGGAGTCTTCAGACTCTGAAGTAGTCAACAAGTCTGCCAAGTCGATCACGGCATGGGGCTTTCTCTTGGGAATCTTTAAGCTGATCCTCCCTCTTGCACGTCCTGCCCTGACTGCCTTTGCCGCAAAGCGCTTAGCGGATATGGCCTCGAAACTCTGACAAATTTGCACGGTATTTC
>JBDNGG010000112.1:0-5382 GCA_041689405.1 Terrimicrobiaceae bacterium
AATCTCATCTCGCTAAAGTGGCAGCGGCGGCGCAGTCGTCCACCGTGCAACTTGCAGGAAATTTGTCCCTCGGCGAATTTTTTGCCGTCATTGCGGGCGCGTCATTGTTAGCCGGTGTGGATTCCGCACCCGTTCATATCGCCGAGGCGTTCAACACCCCGATTTTTGCCCTGTACGGCCCGACCAATCCCGCCGAATGGGGGCCACACTTTTCCCCACACGAAATCATCCAAAGTCCCCGAAAACTCCCCGAGAGTGAGAGTATGGCGCTGATTGATGAAGATTACGCCATCCAGCAGCTCGGAACTTTTATTCTCACGCTACCGCTGGCTGTTCTTCGACAATAACTCAACCTAGCTAAACGTGAGATTCTTCACGCCGGCGGCAGCGGCTGCATTGAGCACGTCCATGATGCGCTCGTGCTTGGTTTCGGGTGTCGGCTGAATGATGAAGGGATCCTTATCGCCGAATCGCTCGATCGTCTCGCGAATCCACGTGCGCAGTTCTATCAATTCCTTGGAGGTACCATACGACTTATTATTGACGATGACGTCACCCGTGGCGGTGATTTCAACCAGGATGGGGGTGGATGGCACCCCGGACGCGGGACCCGAGCGCCCACTGGGAAGGCTGATATTCAGCTCGCGTTCTAGGACCTGAGAGCCGGCTGATGCCATAAAAAACAAAAGTAGCACGAAAACCACATCCACCATCGGCGCGATTTGGAAACCTACATCACCGTCTTCGTTTGTACCACCACCTGCCATAATATTTTAGTCTATTGTGAGTTTAGATCGTTGAGCCGGATTAGGGAGTCGGCACATCTTTGTCCACGACCGAGAATGTTACGTTGGCTATTCCCGCTTGGCCTATGGCCTCCAGTAGGGACCGGAGATATTCGTATCGCACTTCCCTGTCGGCCCGGATGAGCACGCGGACCATCGGGTTTTTCGACACGTTATTTTGAAGTTCGGTGATGAGGTCGGATGGCAACGGATAAGTCCGCTCATTCACGATGAGCGCCGTCGCGTTATTGATCGGTGTGTAGAGCACATTAATGATAACCTGCCCCGGATTTTCTTTCGCATCCTTGGCTTCCTTCGCTACCGGGAGACTGATCCCTTGTGTTGACTGGAGAACCTCCGTGGTGGCGATGGACATAAAGAACACAAGCAACACGAGCAGGATATCGATCATGGGCGCGATCTGGAATTCCGGATCGGCTTCGGCGTCGGCCTGGCGGTGTTTCTTTTTGTGTCTGGAAGAGGAGCCTTCGGACATGGCAAGCGCGGGAACCCGAGACTACGCCCAGTCGAGCGTGGCTCCGCAATGTGGGCAGGGGTTTTGTCCTGCGTTAATGGCGCCGTTGCAAACCGGGCAGTTTGTTGTCAGAGCCACTGAGACCTTGCGGGACTCCGCACCTGCGGCAGGCACGCCTTCACCGACGCTGAAGGACTCGCCGATGCGCACCCCTCCAAGCTCGTCAAATGGAATGTCCTCGACCAGACGCATGACCTTGTCGTCGGCTGCTCCGATAACAATCATCGAACGGTTGCGGAAGTAGTAATAGAAAATGAACGCCGGGATAGCGATGAAAAGACCACTGGCAGTCGCCATGAGCACCTCACCAATCGACAATGCAAGCTTCCGCGGATCCGAAACACCGGATTGTCCCAGGACGGCGAACGCACCCATCATTCCAATAACCGTACCGAGCAGCCCGATCATCGGCGCAACAACCCCGATCACCGAGAGGTAGCTGTTTTGCGTTTTGAGAATGCTTGCCTCGCGCAGTCCTTGCTCGATGAGCGAGGTCTCTACGGCATCCTTGCCCCGTCCAAGGCGTTCGAGTGCAACGCCGAGAACATTGGCAAGATATGTCTTGTTGGCGCGGCAGACTTCCCATGCTTCCTGGTAGTTTCCTGCGTCCAGAGTTGCCCGGATCGATTCGACGAGCGGGAGGGGTGCAAGCTTTTCCACGCGCATGGTGAGGAAAAGCTGAATGATGAACGTCACCATGATGATCGAAGTTGCGAGGATCGCGATCCAGATCATGATGATCAGCGGACCGCCGTGCATGATCGTCTCCAGGATGGTCATTTGCTCCGGCAGTTCACCATCCGCCGCGTGGAGCGAGAATGGACTGAAAACAAGCGCAAGCGCGAGAACGGGGAGCAAACAACGGCGGAGGGAGATAGCAATATTGAACATTGTGAGAATAAGAAATTAAGTAGTGCGGAATTTTGAACGGAAATCAAGAAGAAGCCTACGGAACAATCACATTCTTTTCAGATTGCAGTGCCGCGGCGCGGGTTTCTGCCTCTGCCACGGCAGCGGCGTCGGCATAGAATATGGTGACTGTTTTCAAATACGCTTCGAGCGCAGCGGCGTTATCGCCCGCAGCTTCGTTGATCTGTCCCATCATGAGAAAGGCCCGTCCGAGTTGGGCGCTCTTGCCAGGTTCCGCGAGGAGGATCGATGAAGATTGGGCAATCACCGGATCAATCTTTGCTTTGGCAGCAGCATAGTTTTCGCGGGCGATGTCGAGGCGCGCGGACGAGACATCCGCCATCGGATCTCCTTCCGGATAGGCAGCAGCAAACGCTTCAAAAACCTTCTGCGCTTCATCGAGTTGGCCGAGTTCGATAAGCGCGTCGCCTTGGATGGCAAATGCCTGCCGGGCCCAATCCAACGGAAGGCCACGGAATTTGTCGATGATCGGGCGGATCTCAACGAGGGCGCGGGCAGCATTTCCTTGCTGCATGGCTTCCGAAGCGGAATTAAACGCGGGAGGAACATCCATTTTCACCGAGGCAATCTCAGCTAATGGGACGGCGGATGTGGCAGGTCCGATACGCATCGAAACACTCGTTCCAGTCACTCCGACGATCTCGCCTTCGCGACTCTGGCCATTTTTCAAGACCAGAATATCAGCGGCAAATGCACCTGTGGCGGTGATCGCCAGGGCTGTCAGAACGGCGATGGTGGGAACAAACCGGCGGGAAGGACGTGCTTTCATTGATAAAATTTCTTAATCACAATCTTTACGTCTGCTTAACGTTTTGCAAGTTTATCTGGATGTTCACTTGGATCCGTTCTCACCAGCGCAAGTTAATGACCGTCGTCGCAGTACTGACGATCGTCGCTTTTGTCGTCCTCTACAATGCAGGCAGTCTTGAAACTATCGGGCGCAGCGAGGCTGCGCAGGTGTATGGACGAGCGGTTACCATGACCGAGCTGCAGCGCGAGGCGCGACTGGCATCGCTAGCTGCCGACCTCGGGCTCGGCGAATATGTTTCGTCGTTGAACGCAGGCGAAAACCCCGACGACTCAACCGAGTTCGTCTTCAATGCGATGATTTTGCGCCACGAGGCGGATGCGCTGGGCATCAGGCCAAGCAACGAGAGTATCAAAAATGCGATCACCGGAGTGCCGGTGTTTCAGACCAATGGACAATTCGACCCGCAGAAATACATGATTTTCTCCGAGCGTTCGCTGGCACCCCGGGGATTTTCGGAAACGCAGATTGAAGAAGTGGTGGCTGACTCGTTGCGGTTTGCGCGGGTGCGGCAGATTATCGAATCCCCAATCGTGGTGCCCGAATCTGAAATCCTGCACACTGCCCGCGCGTTTCAGAAAGCAACCGGACAGGTGATCTTGTTCGAGCAAACGAACTACTTCGACAACGCCGAGATCCCGGAGGATGCAATCGTTGCGGCTTACGAGCGTGCGAAGCCGCAGTTGATTGCACCGGAGCAGCGGGCCGTGCGCTACGTGACATTTTCTCTTCCCGAAGCGGATCGTTTGCTGACTGGCTCCGCGCGCATCAAGACCTTGCAAAAAGTGGCTGATCAATCTGCCGAGTTCGCCGAAAAAGCCACCGTGACATCCTTTGATGCGGCACTGAAGGCGAGCGGCTTGGAGGCAAAAACAACCTTGGATTTCACTGCGCAGGGGATGGTGTTGTCACCGGATGGACTGCCCACGGCGGCAGCTTCCCTGGCGGATCCCTTGCAGGTTCTCGCGCGGCCGGCTTTTATGTTAAGAAAAGAGGCGCCAGTTTCGAGCGTGATTCAAGACGGGGATAACTTCTATGTCGCGGATTTGGCCCGCGAGGTTCCCTCTCGCGAGCTCACGCTGGACGAGGCGAGGCCGCAGTTGATACAGAATATCCGATTTGAGTCTGCCCGCGCCCGCATGGAGGAGGCTGCTGTGACGGGTCTGGCATCCGTGCGCGAGGCACTTGCTGCCGGCAACTCAATCACGCAGGCAGCTCAAGCGGTCGGACTGAAACTGCAACCATTTGACGCAGCTCCCGCAGACAACCTTGCACCCGTAGACCAGCGGCGGTATGCCGACGCCGCGATGCTACTGACCCCAGGTGAGCTCAGCGAATATGTCCCCTCAGGGGGCGGTGGATTTGCAGTAATGTTGGAATCTCGCGAACCGCTGAGTGCCGAGAAACTTACCGAACAACGTGACGCCCTCACGCAATTCCTCATGACCCGCCGCGCGAGCGTGCTATTCTATGAATGGCTCATTGCTGCCCGGGGCCGTGCGAATATCCAGTTTGGAAACAATCCGGGGTAAGTTTGCTTCAGCGAATAAATCCTGAATGAGTGATCCAAACCCGGAAGTTGAAGAGCTCTTCGACGATGCCAGCGGCGACATCGCGGTCGGAGACTTGGATGCAGCGGTGAAAAAGTTTCAGCGGTGCGTGGACCTCCAACCGGATTTTTTTGACGGCTGGCACGCACTCGGGATGGCGCTGATGAAAAACGGGGATCCGGTGGCCGCCATTGCCGCCGGATTAGTGGCCACAACGCTCCACCCGAATGATCAACTGGCCTGGTCCAGCCTGTCCCTTTTTTACGTTCGCAACCATCAGATCAAGGAAGCAGAGGCCGCGGGCGCGAAGGCTCGCATCCTTTCGTGGGGCGCAAAAATCGTGAAAGAAGATGCCGTCGCCCCCTCCCACAGCACTCCTGACGCCGTCGATGACAAGTCGTAGATCATTAACCTGCGGCGTTGCCGTATCCAAGGTCCAAAGATAGTCAACGCCACCTTCCCTAACTCCCGAGCCATCATCCGGGCCACCTAATAGGAAATCACATTCGGTCTCCACGGGGGGGGTAGGAGTTTGAATTTTGCCGTTCTGAACGTCACAAGACCGGGCCGAGCATGGCAATGCTGTTGTTCCAGAAACGGCGATAAAGCGGCCAGGCGGCGACCACTTCCACGGTGACTGGATGGGAGTGGGCAAGATACTCATCCTGACGGCGGCGCATCTCGGCAGTGACGCTTCGGCTACAGAGCAGGATATTATTCTCGTAATTCAGCTCGAAGCTGCGGCGGTCCATGTTGGCGGATCCGATGAGAGTG
>JBDNGG010000113.1:0-16295 GCA_041689405.1 Terrimicrobiaceae bacterium
CATCAAAGTCCGTATTGCACGCAAACTCAGAAAGGAAACAACATTGACGCTCAAAGAGGTTGCCTCTCTGCTGCATGGCGGAAACTGGAGATCCTTAGCGAATGCGCTTTCCAAAAATGTGTCAATATGAATGACCGACCCCTTGATCCTTGATTGAATGTTATCGGTAAGTCCCTTCTTACCGGTTCTTGGCTCTTTCCATCGGGCGAGTGCGATACGGCAATCATGCTTCATCTGCGCCGTTATTCTAATGAAAGCAGCAAAACCAATCGATTAAACGAATCAGCCGGGCGCTAGACAGCTATATCCTCGTTCCAGAGTTCGGGTTTTGCGGCGATGAAGTCCTTCATCATCGCGATGCATTCCGCATCGTGCAGCACCTCGAGATTGACTCCCTCCATGCGCAACCACGACTCCGCACCACGGAAGGTTTCATTTTCTGCGATGACGATTTTGGGGACCTTATACAGAATCGATGTCCCGCTGCACATCGGGCAGGGCGACAGGGTTGTGTAAAGTATGCATTCGCGATACACGGAGGCAGGCTGTCGGCCGGCGTCTTTGAACGCACTCATTTCCCCGTGGAGCAAGGGATCCCCGGACTGAACACGCATATTATGGCCGCGGCCGATAATTTTTCCTTTGTGGACCAGAACGGAGCCGATGGGAATGCCACCTTCAGCCAAACCTTTTTTTGCTTCGTCAATCGCTGCCTGCATGAATGGATCTCGCATGGTGAAAGCGTAACAGGTATCGCGATTTATGTCCGCTCAAAACAGCAGAGAAATCCAAGCTGCTCCGGATTCGCATTGAATTGCGGACGCAAACAGGCAACGTAGAAATCCAGAAACCAAATGGAAGTATCACCCGTGCCGCCCAGCACGCGCATCTGGGCGGAAATTGAATCGCAAGCGCTGCAACACAATCTGACCGTTATCCGCAGGCAGATTGGCCCGCGCCCGCGCATCATCGCCGTCGTAAAAGCAAACGCCTATGGACATGGGATCGATCATGTCGTCTCGTCCATCCGCGATCATGTGGACGTTTTTGCGGTGGCAAATGTGAAGGAAGCGGAGGGGGTGATTGCGCAGGGCACCGCGCTCCCGGTTATGATTCTGAGCCCCTGCCTGCCCGACGAGCGCCCTGCTGCGGCAGCGGTTGGTGCAATCGTCACGATTAGCAGCATCGCGGAAGCAAAGGCCTACGCAGCCCTCGCGAGCCAAGACCGGCAAGTATCTTATATGCTCAAAGTCGACACTGGCATGGGCAGAGTCGGTGTCCCGCTGGCCGATGCCGCAAGGGTGCTGCGCGAGGTCACCACGTTGGTCGGTCTGTCGTTGCACAGCGTTGCTACGCATCTGCCCTCCGCTGACGAAGATGAGGATTTTACCACGGGTCAGCTGGAGCGGTTTCATCAATGGATTATTGAAGTGCGCGAATGGTTGCCGGGTGTGCGATTGCAGGTATTAAACAGCGCAGGGGTTTTGGGCTTCTCGGATTTTGGTTACGATTTTGTACGCACTGGCCTTGCGATGTATGGCATCTCGCCGCTGCCTTCTCAGCAGCACCTGTTTCGACCAGCACTCACGTGGAAGTCACGGATCATTCAGGTGCGAGACGTTCCCGCAGGACACGGGATCTCCTACGGACGAAGCTTTGTAACCCCCTCGAAAATGCGGATTGCGGCCATTGCTGCAGGATACGCGGATGGTTTCCCTCGCCACGTTTCTGGGAATCAAGCGATGGTTCTCATCGGGGGAAAACGATGCGCTATCCTTGGACGCGTAACAATGGATCAAATTCTCGTGGACGTCACCACATTGCCCGAGGTCGCTCCCGGTGCGGAGGTAGTGCTGTTGGGAAAGCAAGGCGAGGCCAGCATCTTAGCGAGCGAAACCGCGGCATGGGCAGGGACGATTCCATGGGATATTTTCACTGGAATCCGGGGACGGACCATCCGGGTGCAATCGGGCACCTAATGCAGCGCCACCGGCACGGCGATATCCGTCGCAGGCGGTTCGTGCGAGTTTTGCAAAACACTTGCTGGGCGTAGGCGCAGGTCCCGAGGAGTGGCCACAAGCTTCGATGGAACTGAAAAGCGTCCATCCTTTTGGGCAACGAGGCGATAAAATGCAAACCGTGGCACTTCAGAGCTTCCCTCACCGCCAGCCACTTTTGCGAGCAAGTTCCGATTCGGAGTGGATTCGCGGATCGCGCTATTTTCGATTCTTAATGGATGGACGTTGGAAACTATCTCCGGCAGGAAATCCATACGATCCGAGCCAAAAATCCAGACCTCTCCCTCGGCAGCCTTCCATGTCAGTTCGGCAGCGTCCGAATCCGCAAGACCCACTTGCACTCTCTCCGGCGCGGCAGGCTTTGCAACGGTAAACGCGATGGCATCATTCCACGCGCTCCAGACTCCATTCACTCGATGCTTGGCACGGAAAAACCACTGCCGTTCCGGAGAAAAAAAGCTGGTCTCAATCGGAGTCGCGATCCGCAACATGTCAACCGACGGTTGCACCCGATCAAAATTGGGAAGCACTCGACGAAATGTCGGCGAGTCGGAGAGCTGCCACCAGAGCACATCCGCACCGGCCGACTCGATCTGGAAAACGGGCAGACCAAGATGCGGTTCCGCATGGATTCGGACCTTGGGCGCAGAGACAGCTGAAGCCGAAACCCCAGACCGATTGAGGTGATAGGTCAAGGTGTGCTTTGCGTCGCTCGCTTTTTCCGCATCAAACCGAACCAGATTCGCTCTCTCGGGAAGTCCAGGGAACATGCCTTTGGCTGCCTGGCACAGAACGATCACCGCGTCTCCCGCATCACCGGGAATGACAACCGAATATTGGGGACCATCACCTCCTCGCTCGATTGGAACCATATTCCCATCCCGATCGAAGAAGGCCACAGCCGGAAACGGGAGATCAATGGGGTCGCCGAGCCGCATCCGGGCTTTGGCGTCGAGATGAAATGCCACCGTAATCACTGACTCGCGAAGGATCGGATTTTGTTCAAACCCGGAATCTCGTGCCAAAAGTTTCGGCAATGAAGTTGCAGATGGAAAAAATTCGACAACCTCACCCGGGAGGAGCTCCCAGTTCACTCCGGTTGCTACAGTTACTGATTTTCTTGGTGATTTCACCACGGACACGTGGCGATCAAATCGCGCCGAATTCATCCATGCGCTGGCCAATTGAAATGGCATCTGTCTACCGAATACTTTCGTCCGCGTCACAAGAAACGGGTCGCTCTTGAGATCTGACTCGTTGGCCAGCGTGGAATTATCGAGGCGTAGGTAAATGGTGTTTTGGTCGCCATCAATAACAGCCGTTTCGTTTCCCAGTGAATACTCATAGACGACGTGCCCGCTGACAGTGGCCGGGCGAGCAGCGCCTCCTGCAGCGATTACCAGCTCCGCGAGACACTTTGAATCATCGCCGCAGAGGGTCACTCCGAACGTCCGCAAAACTTCGAGCACATGGGCATTGGCCGTTAGGCCGGTGCTTGCGTGAACCCGGCGTTCTTTCCAAGCGGCGAAGATTTCCGAGAGCGTGGCGCTCGGAGGCAACCCGAGGCCTGCTATGGGATCATTCACAGTCAAAAATTCTCGTCCGTTGATAACAAGGACGGGATTTCGGATCATCGTATCACCGGAATTCTCGATCGTGACCCGCTCGACCAGACGATACTGGGAAAGCTCCGCAGGAAAATACCCGGAAGGATTTATCAGGTCAGCGTCTGTGACCTCGGTCTGCCACGTGACACGCTTGGACGATCCGGCGCTGATCTCAAACGTGAGAGGTGGTGGGGCAATCTCGCCTGCGGTCCCAGGTGTCGAGCCATAAGCCATCGCGCCAAGCACGAGCATCAGGATCACCCAGGCGCCGACGGATCGCATCACTGCGGACGGTCGCCGTAAAATCGAATCGCAGTCACCAAATCCACCGCTCTTTGCAGCACAGCATCCATAAGTCTAGGCGAGGCATTCCGACTTCCAAAGGTTTCGGCATCGATCTCTGGGTTAGTGTTTGCAACCAATGCGGCCTCATTCATGCGAGGTCTCTCGGATTCAAAAACGAACTCACTGACACCCTTCTCCGCGGAGAGCTTGAACACCTCGGCCTGCTTTGCGGCGTCGAGGCCTACGACGATATCAGGCGAGACTCCGGCAGGATAAATGGCACCGGAACCAGGCAGGACCACTTGCGCAACCGCAACACGCAGAACTTTCCCATCACCGAGCGTCGAATCCTCAAACTCGACAGCTTCACCGGAGGTTTTACTGCCAACGATCATAGCACTTGCGTTTAGCCTCAACGTCGCGGCCAGCACTTCTGCAGCGCCGGACGTATCCGCGTCTGTCAATACCACGAGAACACCGGTAAATGCGGGATCAAGATTCGAGGTGAAGATCCGTTCTTGTTTTGCAGAGGGTTTTTGAATGGAAAACAACAGCTTCCCCTTCGCACAAAACCGCCGTGCGAAATCTGCTGCTTTTTCAAAATCCCGGGAGGCAGCCACGTTGCGCAAATCTACAATCAGTGCCTTCAAGCCTTTCTCAGCAAAATTACTCAATGCGGCGTCAATCTGAGCCAGCGACTCACCATCAATCGCAGCGGGCCGGAGATAACCGATGCGGCCATCGATGATCTCCGCCAAAAACAGCCCCGAGCCACTTTCCTCGCGGATGCTATCCTCGTGCGTCAGCATGGCACCCGGGGACAGCCGAAGAATCAACCCTTCCAACGTCGCACGCCGTACTTCCTTATCACCCGTCTTAGTAGAATCCAGAAAGTTGTTACGCAATCCAGTGATCGCCTGCTCGACTTGGGTCTCGCTAAGCACATCGATCATTTCGCGAACCGAACGCTTTCTTTGGGGCGTCGGCGCGGGGGCGGGAGTTGGCTCCGGGATCGGTGCCGATGTGACTGCTGCCGTCGGCGTTTCCATTGCGGCCGGTACAGGCGGGTCTGCGGGTCCGCTGTCAGGCACCGGAGTCGGAGTGACCGGACTGGCTGGAGCAACGGGCACTGGATCTGCCACCCGGACGGGTTTCTGCGCCTCCGCGTTGGTTGCGATGACGGGGGCAGCGACTACGAAACAAAAAAACAATACTAATTTCATGGTGCAACTCCAATGTCATCGCGCCGGTGCACGTTATCAAAGTGAATTTTGTCAGCGGCTGCGTAGCCAGTCGCACGCGCCCCGGAGACATCTGCAGCCACCGCGGTGACGCCCAGCACCCGCCCCCCGAGGGTGACCAGCGAGCCATCGAGCACATGGGTTCCCGCTTGGAACACGACCACCCCGGGATCCCTTGAGGCATCGTCGACGCCGCGAATCGGGAGGTTTTTGGCATACTCTGCCGGATAACCTCCCGAGGCCAGGATCACGCAGATGGCGACATCGCTGCCCCACCGCAATTCCGAGATTTGCGCCAGTCGCGCATCCACAGTGGCCTCCAGAGCTTCAAGCAAATCCGACTCCAAACGCCGAACAAGAACCTGCGTCTCCGGGTCCCCCCACCGGCAATTAAATTCCAGCACTTTCGGACCCTCTGCGGTCAACATGAGTCCAGGGAACAACATCCCACGAAAATCCAAACCCTCCGCAGTCAGTCCCGCCATGAATCGGTCCATCACCTCTTCTCGAATCCGCTCGTCCAATGCGAAATCGATTCGACCGGACGGTGATACTGCGCCCATGCCGCCGGTATTTGGGCCCGTATTGCCATCGCAGGCCTGTTTGTGATCCCGGCAGTCGGGAAATAATTGATACGTCGCGCCATCAACCAGTGCATGAATAGAGCACTCGGTGCCATCAAGGAATTCCTCGATCACAATGCGGCTTCCGGCTTCCCCAAACGCCCGGGCATCCATGGTGCGGTAGATCGCGTGAGCCGCTTCGCTGGGATTGGCTGCAATCATCACTCCCTTGCCTAGAGCGAGGCCATCCGCCTTGATTACAATTGGATATTTTGCGGACCGGGCATAGAGGTGTGCGTCGGCGCTTTCGGTAAATTCCCGTGATTCTGCGGTCGGGATTCCGTGACGGCGCATGAATTCCTTGGCAAAGATCTTCGATGACTCCAGTTGCGCAGCGGCTTTGCGAGGACCAAAGGCACGCAAGCCTGCCGACTCGAATGCATCCACAATGCCCGCAGCTAAGGCATCATCGGGCCCGATTACGGTCAACCCGATCGCCTCGTGTTGGGCGAATGCAACCAGCCCTTCAATGTCCGAAGCTGCCAAGTCGACATTTTCGCCGACTTCTGCAGTCCCGGGATTGCCTGGTGCTGCAAAGACTTTGGTTACGCGGGGAGACTGGGAAAGTTTCCAAGCCAGCGCGTGCTCACGCCCACCGGATCCCACGACAAGGATTTTCATAATTTGGTGAAATGAACGCTTGGTCGGGTCATCTGAAAACGAGGATCGTTTGTTGAGCTGGCAGGGACTCACGGGAGAGAAGCGCAGCCGATCCGTTCAGTCGGTGAACCGATGTGAATCCTGCGGCAAATCGCGATATGGCGCTGCTCGATCCCATCGGAATAATCAACGTCGGCTTCAATCCCTTGATGATTTCCAGACGATTCGCCGTCGTCAGGTTGTCACCACTCAACGGCAGGAAAAGAATGTCCACCGATCCCAGCCGTGAGAGGTCTTGAGCGGTCGGCATCGATGGCAGGTTGCCCAAAAATCCAAACTTCAATCCGTCGGACGCCCAGCGGAACATCACGCTCATTTTTGCGGTCGCGGTCGGGTCGTCGGGGTTGCGATAGACCGGTACCCCAAACAAGCGGACACCCGCTGCGGAATTTGCGCCCAACCCGACGCTACCACGAAAAACACGTGGCGCATTTTCGATACCATCGACGTAATTCCGCTTTGAATCCTCATCGGTGATCAAAACCACATCCGCCTCCAATCCCTTGGGGGGCGAAGACTCGGTGGTTCCCGGCGAAAAGGGATTCGTCAAGATCGACAACCCTAGGGAGGTGCGAACACGAAACGACTCATAGCCGTACCAATCCACCCGCACCAACCGTTGTGGCGCAGATTCGGGCAGGGGGATTACCCGACCACCGCAGCCGGACAATACCAGCGCGCAAAAAACTACTGCAATTCGAAGCATGCCGTTGGTTCTAGTAGATTTCGCGTCATGATACAAGCGACACGCCACTTCAGGCGTCCTGCGATTTCCGAATCACTGCGACGAGCTCCCGACCTTCACGACCAGAATACGCAATATCCGGGACGAAACTTTCCACCCATTCAAACCCGTCACCGAAGTGTTCCCTCAACGCCTCCTCCGTGACACCAAAAGGAGGGCCATCCTCGTTGGGGTCATCCCTGGGGTTGAGGTAAAAGATTCCCAGTATCCCCCCTTGAGGACGCAGTGCAGCGTGGGCAGCGCGCACATAATCGCTGCGCCTCCGGGGTGGAATTGCACAAAAGCACGTGTGTTCGATCACCCAATCGAAGCCACCCATGAGATCCGAGGGCAGGTCAAAAAAATCCGCATTTACGTAAGTTTCGTTGGCTACCCGCGGATACGTTTTCGCGAGGAGTGTGGCCGATGGCGCGACATCTAATCCGACGACATCCAGCCCATGCGCAGCCAGCGCCCGGACATCATGCCCACTGCCGCAGCCCGGAACCAGAGCCCGTCCGGTAAGCGTGCGCTCCTTGAGCCACTGAATCAACGGTGGACTCGGCGCGCCTTTGTCCCATGGGGTATCCTGCTGCTGATACCTCGCTTCCCACTCGGCACTCATGATTCCCAGCGCAGACGTGAACCGCCAGCATTCCACGACCGGTGTGCGAGTTCTGTAAATGTCATATACCGCACTCCCTCACCAAAGGTTGTCAATTTCACCGGTCGACCGTCCCGGATGCTTGCTGCAAAATCTGCCTCAACCTGCCATCCGTGGGCTGTCCCCACGTCCGGAGGAATCTCATTTTCTTCCTGAGACCCGACGGCACTGAACATCAATCGCTGGTTCGATAGATCCATTCGCAGCGTGCCGCTCTCACCATCCAGACGAATCTCGGATACCGCTGGCCCGGACGCAACACTCGTTACACAAGCCACCAGCGCCATCCCGGACGCATAGCCCCCTAGGACGCTCACGGAGTCGGGCACGGTCACAGCATGAGAATTTCCCTCTCGATCGCAACGCATCGGCGTAAATGTCCGGGCCTCCGCCGCGATCCAATCGGGATCCGGCGGCCCAAGCCAGCGCTGGAGCGTTTCGTATAAAATCCCGAGCGTCATCGTATTGACCCCACTGAGATCCACGTCCTGGCGCCACGACAGCGGAGTGGCGGGGGATGAATTGGTGGCACTTGAGGACGTGATTCGCGCCTCGCGCAATACGCCGAGATCCGGAAGCAATCGCCGGATCGTGGCATCATAATTGAGGGATAATGGAGCCGGAACGATTTGGGATACGAGATCGGGATGACACGCTGCTGCGGCCTGCATCGCGCAGGCTTCGATCAAGTTGCGCGCCATCCGGGCTTCGACAAGGACATGCTTTCCCGCATCCAAAGCAGCCACCGTGGTTTCCGCGTGCATGTTTGGCCAGGTCCCGATGCACACAGCATCGATCGCATCATCCGCGATGATGTCCCGCCAATCTGCCACAACCCGCAGAACTCCAAATTCCGCAGCCACGCGGCGCGCTGATTCTTCGGAGCGATTGCAAACGGCAGCACACACCACGCCTTCGATGGCCTGAAATCCTGGCAGATGCCGAGAGCGTGTATTTTCTCCTGCCCCAATAAATCCGATCCTCAGTGGTTCCATGGTCAAACGATGCCGCAGACCGCCTGATCACGCAAGCGGGTGGTTTCAGCGGGCCGCTGCGCTTCCCAGACAGCCACTCACGGCGAATCGTGTCAGACGGATTTGTTCGCGCCAGCGTTGCGCATATTTCCAGCGGTCAGCCAGCGAGCGGAGTTGCGGGGTTGTCACGTTTTGCGGCCAATTTGCGTCAAGCGCGCGGGTCTCCACTGCCAAATTCACAAGAATCTGATCCACCTCCGATGCGAGCGAAACGAGGTCTGGCAGTACCGCTTTGAGCCGCCCAAGCACCAAGACACGCTCCAACGATGCCTTCACACCCGCTTGCACGAGAAGTTGGTCGATCTTCTGGAGCATCGGGGCAATTCGAAATGCTATTTCTGCGCTTCCCTTAAGTTCGGGCGCGGCCTGCGGCGTCTGCGACGATCCTTGCAACTCCGCCAGCGCACTCAGCCGCAATGCGTGGTCAGCAAGAACATTCCGGGCATTCGACAGCCGTTCAAATGTGCCCGCGTCCCCGTCCGCGGCATCCGGATGACAAGCGCGCGCCCGCTCGCGGAACCGAGCAGCGACATCCGCGGGGTCCACCCACGGGCGGGGTTCAAATCCAAGGATTGAAAATTGCTTCGACATTGCTCGACCCATCAAAGAATATTGATGGTTTACGTTATATGTCATTTCAAGGAATAGGGTTAGTAGATTCTGTGGTCCACGGGGCCCAGCGCATGGGCTATGTGGATCCGAGCCCGATTCAACTCCGGGCGATTCCAGCGATCCTCTCCGGGAGAGATCTCATTGCATCCGCACAGACCGGGACCGGAAAGACCGGCGCATTCGCGCTGCCAATTCTGAGCCGGATGATGCACGGAGTCGGACACCCCCGCTGCTTGGTTTTGGAACCCACCCGTGAGCTGGCCATGCAGGTCGAGACGGCATTCCGCGATTTTTCACGCTTCATGCACATCGACATCACCGTGCTTTACGGCGGGGTGGGCTACGGAAAACAGCGAGATGAGTTGAACGGCGGTGCCGATGTCGTCGTGGCGACCCCCGGTCGCCTGCTGGACTTTTTGCAACAGGGAGATCTTAAACTGGACCGCATCGAATACCTCGTGCTCGATGAAGTCGATCGGATGTTGGACATGGGATTTCTTCCCGACGTGCGCCGAATCGTGGAAAAATGCCCGAGTGAGCGCCAGACGCTTTTGTTTTCGGCCACGATTCCAGACGAAATCGGCCGCCTTGCCACGTGGTGCCTCAAAGACCCCGACAAGATCGAAATCGGAGCCCAGCGGACTCCCGCCGAAACGGTCAAACATGCGATCTATCCCGTCGCGGCGGATCAAAAGTTTGACCTCCTTCTCGCCCTGCTTGATCAGACAAAATTCGACAGTGTCCTGATTTTTTCACGCACCAAAGAGGGCGCCGACCGCATCGCCCGCAAACTGAAGGACGAAAAACATTCCGTTGCGGTGCTGCACTCGAACCGTACGCAGGTCGAGCGCATCGATGCCCTCGAAGGATTCAAGAGCGGGAAATATGAAGTCATGGTGGCCACTGACATCGCGGCCCGCGGCATCGACATCGCCGGGGTCAGCCATGTAGTGAATTACGACGTGCCACAGCATCCGGAAGATTACGTGCACCGCATCGGCCGCACGGGTCGTGCCCAGGCAGAGGGCGACGCATTTACGATCATGACGGCCGAGGAACTCCCACACGTCAAAGACATCGAGCGATTTATTAGCCAGAAGGTGCCGCGCACGAAGCTGGAGGGGTTTAACTATACCTACTCCGCGGTATTCGACGAAGACCGTGTCACCGCCGTCCTCAAGGGTGCCAAGGGCGTCCGCACGCACAAGGGCATAAAATTCGGCGGATCGTCAAAAAAACGGAAACGCTAAGCCTTCGAATGTCAGCGGTAGTCGCTGAGCGTTTCGTCCCCCATTTCACCGAGCCCACCGAGCAGCGCTGGCGATTGAGCGGCCAACTGATGGTCGCTCGCAGCAATGTCTCAGGCAGGAATGGCAGTCGGCATTTCCTTTTTGCGACGGGCTTTAAATGGTCCAACGGGAAGTTATTGATTGCGCCCCCATCGACCATAAGATTGCCATTGATCACAACTGGGGGAAGTGCGCCAGAAATGGAAAAGCTCGCCAACAAGGCCCGCGACAAAAAACCCCTCGTGAGGATCGCCTGCTCTGCGGCGGAGAGATCGGTAGCGATGCAAAAATAGGGAATCCACGTGTCTTCGATACCAATGGCTGCGCCTGCGGAGTGCACGATTGCCTGCTCGGCGGTGCGCCGCACGCGTTTACCGGTAACGAAGAACATCATCGGCAATGGATTGATGTCGCTCGTCGGATTGTTCAAATAGACCTTCCGTCCGGCATCGACGTAGTTCTTGCCAGTGAGGTCCGTCGCGCAATGCACAGATCGATGCAGATTGTGGCTCCTCAAAGATGAGCGCAAGTTCACCGACGGTCTCAGCACGCCCAATCTCGGCCAGAGTGGTATTACGGCCATGGTCGTCGGTTTCTATTGCCCGGAGTCTGCCACGTATTGCGAAATAGACGTCGTTGCTCCGTTCGCCCTGACAAAATAAGACGGCCCCGGCGGGAACTTCTCACAAGGTTGCCTTTTCGGCAGCAAGATCCAAAAGATCCCGCGCCGTGGCATCAAAAAATAAGCGAGTATACTTTTCAATGCCGCCACTTTATCCGCTGTTTTTGCAGCGACGATAATTGCCGGATCTGAACCTGATTTTCAGTTTTCGGCGTTCCTGTCCATGCTAAACGGCAGGGTTAATTACCAGGCAATTTAACGACCCAAGCTTAAAACTCAGCCGGGATATTCGCAGTAGGGTCGTCAGAATTTATATCCCACCAGACGCGGGCAATCTGCTCCCAAAGAGTCGACTCGAATGGAAATAATGTACCCTCCTTCAACATGCCACGCACCGTCTGGCGGAGCGCAAACGGCGAAACCACAGATTCGGGCTCAATCGCTGGCGTCGATATGACAATCGACGACGGCCACGTCCAGTCGTAACGCACAAAGCCGAATTTACCGAACGTCTTGCTGGAATCATCGTCGTCGCGGAACGTCAGGTAGTAGTTCGTATCCACTCGCGAAATCCACCCGGTGAAACGAAGAATTTTTCCCGGCGCATCGGTGACATTTTTATAGAGAATCGTGTATTTACTGTCGTCTTGGCGCACCACGGCGACCCGGTGGACGCGCTGCGAGACGACTTCCGCTCCGTCCACTTGGGCACGAACAGTTTCGTTGTATTGGAAAATCCCGAGCAAGCGCGTGTCCAGATTCGTGGACGGGTACGGCGTAAGCGGGTGCTCAAATAGGCATCCGGACAACAAAAGAACAGCAGCCATCAATACAGCAACACGGGTCGAAACTCGGCAAAATCGGATCATCATCATCTATCGTGGGGCGGATGTCTGTGGTCCATCCGCAGCATCTTCTCCCGGCACAATGCTCAAATCCAAGTGCCGGGCGCAATCACAGAGTTCTTCGGAACTACGACAATCCCGTCCCGAATGTAAAATCCATCACCATCCAAATCCTCGGATTTCCCCTGCGGCGTGATAACAACGTTGTCACCGATGCGTGCATTTTTATCGATGATGGCGTGATCGATGATGCAATTTTTGCCAATGCCCATCGCAGGGACGTCGGTCGGCTCAGGGCCATTGTCGTTAGGATAATAATCTGCGCCCATGACGATTGAGTTCCTTAAGGTCGATCCGGATTGGATAATGCTCCGGATGCCAATCACACAGCGCTCCAGCTTGGCGTTGGTGATGTGACTGCCATCGGAGATGATTGCACGGTCCACAGTTGTCCCGCGAATCACACTCGCAGGCAAAAACCGTGCCTGGGTGTAAGTGGGGCGGCCAGTGACATAAAAATTGTATTCCGGATCGGGATCCGTGAGATTGAGGTTAGCGTCAAAAAACGCGCGAATCGTCCCGATGTCCTCCCAATAGCCTTCGAAAATAAAGGCGTCGACCTTCAAATGTTCAATCGCGTTGGGAATGATGTCGCCGCCGAAATCGGTGAAATCATTGTCGAGGCACTTTTCCAGAACAGCGCGATTAAAGACGTAAATCCCCATGGATGCCTGGTAGAGGTCTTCGCCTGCATGCCCAATCTCGGACAGTAACTCTCCGGGGACACAAAGGCTGTCGAGCAACTCTTTTTCTTTCGGTTTCTCGACAAACCGGGTGATCCGGCGGTCCGCATCCGTCTGCATGATTCCAAACGATTGGGCCGCCTCGCGCACCACGGGGATTGTTCCGATGGTGATGTCCGCACCGCGTGTGTAGTGCTGCTCAAGGATCTCGCGGTAATCCATGCGATAAAGCTGATCCCCGCTGAGGATGATGAAATACTCATAGTTCCCTTGGAGGAAATACCGCATGTTTTGCCGGACCGCATCTGCCGTACCTTGATACCAATTGGACCCCTCGGGCGTCTGCTGGGCGGCAAGCACCTCGACGAAACTCGGCGTGAAGCTGTCGAATTTATAGGTCGCGTTGATGTGACTGTGAAGCGAAGTGCTATTAAATTGCGTCAACACATAGATCCCACGGAGGCTGGAATTCAGGCAATTGCTGATCGGAATATCCACGAGTCTATACTTCCCAGCGAGCGGAACGGCAGGTTTCGCACGTTCTTTGGTTAGGGGGAAGAGCCGGGAGCCGGCACCTCCTCCCATGATAATTGCGAGGGTTTTTTCGACCGTGGGGTTGTGATAAGTCCGCATCAGGAGAAAAGTAACTTCGGGTTGTATCTTGCCGAGGCAGTCCGTGTTTGTCACCATTCAAATCTCAGTTAATCTGGAAAAAGCGAAGAAAATCATGTGTGGTATTGTGGGATACATCGGTAAGGCAGAAGCGCCCTCCATTCTTTTACAGGGGCTCAAGCGGCTGGAATATCGGGGCTACGACTCCGCAGGCATGGCGATCCGAAACGGAAACGGCCTCGAAGTCCGCAAGTCTGTTGGTCGAATCGCCGAACTGGAGCAACTCCTGGCCAGCGACCCCGTGCATGGCCACGTCGGGATTAGTCACACCCGGTGGGCTACCCACGGCGGCGTGACCGTTGACAATGCGCATCCGCATTTTGACCAAAGCGGCAAGCTGGCATTGGTCCACAATGGTGTCATTGAAAACTATCAGGACCTTCGCAATGGATTTCTTGCCGACGGCCACACGTTTCTTTCTCAAACTGACACCGAAGTCCTCGCACACCTCCTGGGCCAATGTTTCGACACGCTGGGGCAGCCGACTCGCGAAAACCTTGTTGAAGCCGTCCGGATCGCCCTCCGGCAGGTGATCGGCACCTATGGCATCGCAGTGATCCATGAGGATTTGCCCGGATTGATTGTCGGTGCACGCCGGGGGAGCCCGCTGGTGCTCGGCATTGGAAAAGGCGAGAACCTGATTGCGAGTGATGTCAGCGCGATGGTCAGCCACACGCGCGATGTGGTTTATCTCAAAGACTACGAGATTGTCGCGATCGACGCTGAGGGGTTTCAAATCAGCACGGTCCAAGGGGATGGCGCAGGATTCGAAATCAGCAAGGTCGAATTTTCCGAAAAGGATGTCAGCAAGGGCGCGTATCCGCACTACATGCTCAAAGAAATCTTCGAGCAGCCTGAAACGGTGCGGGATGCGATGCGCGGGCGGCTGGTTCCCGAGGAGGCGACCGCAAAACTCGGCGGACTCAACATGACCAACGCCGAACTCCGCGATGTGGATCGGGTCATTTCCATCGGATGTGGGAGTGCATTTCATGCTGCGATGGTCGGCGAATACCTCATCGAATCGATGGCACACATGCCGGTTGAATGCGAAGTCGCCAGCGAGTTTCGCTACCGCAATTTGCCGACAACCAAAGACTCGCTCGTATTTGTGATCAGCCAGAGTGGCGAGACCGCCGACACCCTCGCAGCGTTACGTGAGAGCCAGCGCAAGGGGCACCGCACGCTGGGTATCTGCAACAATGTTGGGAGCACAATCGCCCGCGAAAGCGATGGCGGCGTGTACATGCACGCCGGACCGGAGATCGGCGTGGCCGCCACGAAATCGTTCACTTCCCAGCTTGTCATTCAAACATTGATCGCGCTCCTGTTCGGACGCATCCGACACTTGTCGCACGGCGAGGGCCTGAAAATTCTGCGTGAGCTGGAATCATTGCCCGACAAAGTCGCACGCACGCTGGAGCTCTCCGACTCCATCGCCACCGTCGCGCAGAAATACGCACAATCACGCGTCATGCTTTTCATGGGGCGGCAATTTAACTATCCGATTGCCCTCGAAGGCGCACTCAAGCTCAAAGAGATCAGCTACATTGCGGCATCCGGTTACCCCAGTGCCGAGCTGAAACACGGCGTAATCGCGCTCGTAAACGAAGAAACCCCGTCCGTAGTCATCGCTCCCCGAGATGCAGTCTTTGAAAAGAACGTCAGCAACATCGAGGAAGTCCGCGCCAGAAAAGGGCCAGTAATCGCATTTGGCACCGAGGGAGACGACCGGCTGCGGTCAGTCAGTGACGACACGATCCTCCTCCCCGATGCTCCCGAATACCTCACCCCAGTGCTCGCGTCCGTGGCACTCCAGCTATTTTCCTACCACATCGCCGTCGCACTCGGCTGCGATATCGACAAACCCCGCAATTTGGCAAAAAGTGTCACGGTTGAGTAAGGCGCGGCGGACAGCAGGAAATTCATCTTGTGCAAACATAGAATGGGGAAATTTTCGGGTTCATCCACCTCGCCCCAAGCAGCAAAAACTCGCAATATTGAACGGTTCGCTCCATAGTGATCAATTTCCATGAGGCAAAGAAAGAACAGCACCCCGTCCAGTAAAGGAGACACCAACCGCGACCATTTTGAGAAGAAAGCCGCATGGAAATCCCTACCGGAAAATCGTCACACCCCAGGCGAGGCAACCCCAATGGATAACCTCCAACTCGTTACAAAACTCCAACCCGGCGGCCTCGTCCTAAGTTGGGCCTGACGCCATGAAAAGCTCTGTGCCACGCGGCGATGTCGACTGGAACAAAGCTAAGGAAACTCTGTTGGAGATCCAAAAAATCAACCCAGGGTTCACATCCGATAATAGTGTCATCGGCGGCAGCGCCGCCTGGTTCTACCGCACCCTCCTTGAAAAGGAAAACGACCAAGATTTTCGTCTCCCACACTATACCGCAGTGGAAAACGTAATCTGGCTTTCCAAGGGCTTGGATTTCATTGGAACAAAGCGAGCGGACTACCCCGCAGAACTTCAGACTAAACCCGAAGGTGACCCGCCCCAGGTCCGCGTCAAAGGAGTATGGGTGGACAGCCCCGACGAAGGTCTCTTCATTACTAAAGATCGCGCCCTGAAAACTGCCATCGAAGTCGAGAACCCCGCATCAGGAAGCTATTATAAAATCGCCAGCCCCATCCTGCTCTA
>JBDNGG010000114.1:0-5047 GCA_041689405.1 Terrimicrobiaceae bacterium
CATCGAGGCTGCTGCCGGTAAATCCATTGTTCGCGTCATTGTGGTTGCCGGAAAACTCGTCAACGCAGTCATCAAAGAGATCGGATGATACGTCGATGAATTTGATTGAACTCCGAGGGGTTCGATGAGATTCTCCTCTGCCGTGGAGCAACCGTTCCAGCCAAGCACCAATAGCTCAATGGTAGAGCAGTTGACTCTTAATCAATTGGTTGAAGGTTCGAGTCCTTCTTGGTGCAAGTCAATCTGTGATGTCTGGTTCGCGGGTTATCTGCGCCGCGCTCAACGTCGGAAATAATCGGCATCCACTGCTCAAGAGCGAAATGCCCTCATCTGCATTCCTATCCAAATCGGAATAGCAATAACTAGAAATGCGAGATTGACGGCACTAATTCCAATCAGCGCCGCCCCAATATCCATCCAGTCAAAGTTTCGCATCGGCAGGGCTAGTTGAACCATTTCTGCGAGAGAAAATGCGAGGAGACTTGAGACGGACGAAATGCCCACTAGCCGGATGGGAGTGCTTCCCACCCGCCAAGCAGCGAATGCCACCAGCGATCCCAATTGAAGGACTATGCCGCCGAGTGTGTTTCGTTCAAAATCATGGGTGTCGAACCACATCCCGAGCTCATCTGGAAGTAGTCGTAAGTCCCGGACATCGGGTGTCGGCATCAATGCGAGAACTCCGATGCCGCAGAGTATGAATAAAACGAAGCACGTCGCCAGCATCTTTAAAATCATTGGGAAATACGATTCGCGCACGCAACGGCTTAGAGGAAGCAAATTTTCAAAAGGTTCCTGCGGATGAGATTTGACACTCGCAGTCAAAATGGCGTTATCATCTCTGCCGTGAAGATTTTCCTCCTCTGTCTTGGCTGTAGCTTTCTTATTACATCATTGTCGTCTTGCACGACGATTCAAAACCGCAGGGATATGTATTACGGGTACGGAGACGTGAACGGGCCTTACACGCGGATGCTCAAAGAAGGTATTCCCGCTCCAGAGAATCCGGATATCAGTGCAATTACTGTGACGTCGGATTTCAAATCCGTGCGTTGAGCGGGTTCCGATCAACGTGGGCCTCTTTCTGTTGTGAAGCGCTGCCGTGACCCGTGGTCAGTATGCGGAGCGCGGCGGGAAAAGGAGATGAAACACGGTTCGCAGGAGAATATAAAAATCGAGAAACAGCGAGTATTGCTCGATGTATTCGATATCACATGCCACGCGCGAGCGGATGTCATCTTCGGTGCGAGCTTCTCCGCGGTATCCGCGAATTTGAGCCAACCCAGTGATTCCCGGTTTGACTAGCGATCGCACGTGATACGCCTGAAGCAATTTTTCAAACTGCTGATTGTGTTCGATCATGTGTGGACGGGGACCGATGACGCTCATTTCTCCGCGCAGGACATTAATGAATTGAGGAAATTCATCGATGCTCATCTGGCGGAGGAATTTCCCAAATGGATACACTCGGGAGTCGTTTTGTGCAGCTTGGCGGGAGGGATCATCGTTTGCGAGCGCCATGGTTCGGAACTTGAGGATAGTGAACGGTTGGTTTGAAATCCCGGCGCGCCACTGCCTAAAGAAAAGAGGACCCGGAGACTGGATACGCTGCATGATCGCCACCCACGCGATGAGAACAGGCAGTACGAATGCCACGACCGGAAGTGCAAGGCAGATGTCGACTGCCCTTTTAAATACGCGAAGGAGAGGATCTTGGAGGGGTTCAGTGCGCACGGCAATGAAGTCGAGACCGTAGTGATGCGAATATTGCAGCCCATGCTGGAATCTCTCGGACAGGGTATTGAGTGTGATAACCCTTGCGCACCGGTTCTCGGCAATTCGCATGATATCACTCAGCGCCTCCTTACGCTCAGGGACTTCGAGAAGCATAATGAGCTGCGCTTTTTGCTCGACGGCTACCTTGTCCAAGTCCTCGATTTTCCCCAACAGCGGAACCCGGTAGACGCTTTTGCGGTCGGTATCATCTGCAAGCAGTCCGACGATTTGGATTCCAAACCGGGTCATGCGATTACTCCATCGGTTCATCCGTTTCACCCTTTTCGATGGTCCGACTAAGAGCACTCGGATCTTGTGCCTTCCTCCAAAGAAGAATCTGCTGAGAAAAGATGGGAGGGTGGCGTTGGCCAAGGACATGACGACCGCGATCGTCGGGATCAGCGTGAATAAAAAAGCCCGTGAGATATTTAGATCCTGAAAAAAAAGCAGGGTCAATGCGAGCACACCACCGATATACCCCGCCTGCTGTATTCCTTGACGGGCAGCGCGTAAAACATCGCGGGAGACGAGGTCGAGTTGATCGGGCATTGCCCGGAATCGTTCGATGCACAAGCCAATAAGGACAATGAGATTATAACGAACATATACATCCGGTCGCATTTCCGAAGAGCCATGCAAAACCAGGTTTATGAATGCCCATAGGCACCAGAACGTCACCGTAGCTATGACGCACGAAATCAGAAAGACTGCGTTATAGAATCCGGTTGTTCGTGCTTGAATCATTCAATCACAGAATAGGAAATTGGAATGCAGAATGATAGCTATTCTCGGCGTTGTTACGCGTAAAATGATGACTTGAACATGGAATCATGTCTAGAAGACGGGAGGCGGCAGCTCATTTTTGTAACGAAGCATGAGAGGCAGGAGCTTCAGTGCGCGACCGTATCTCGGCCCGAAACGTTTGGGTTCGCGCAGGACGCGAAACATCCATCCCATGTAACAATAGTCCGCCCAAGGGGGAATTTTCGCTTGCTGTCCAGTGAGAAAAGCGATGGCTGCGCCAGTACAAATGATTGCTGGTGCGTGCGTGAGATTTTCCTTTAGGTAATATCCCAACTGCTCCTGAACCCCGCTCCCGATATTTACGAAAATATATTTAGGGCGCTTTTGTTTGATCTTCTCCAAGAGGATCGGATCTTCCACCTTTCCGTCGGGGCTGAGTGACGCGCGATAGTAAGGCGCCGCGTAACAATCATCCGCTGTTACTTCGGGTAATGCCTGATTGCGAAGCCATTCCACATTGACCGCCAATTCCTGTTCCGATGGCATCACCCAGAACGTTGCTCCAGGAGCACGAAGGGCGGGGAATTGGACGAGGTCCCGAACCAGCTCCAACCCCGAATAACGTGAGATCCATTGGGATGGTTTTAGGCAATGGATCGCATTCCAGAGGATCACCATGAATCCACTGTCAGGGATAACAAAGTCGGCTTCTACTAAAGCTTTCCGGTATGTTGGGATGTGGATGAGGTCCAGCGCCAGTCCGGGCCCTGAGGGCACTACCACGAGCCCACCCTTTTTCTCGAGCAGAGGCAACAGCTCATTGCCGGCGGTGAAGAATGGAACACCAAGAATACGTGTGGACGATTTTTTCAAAATCAGGGCCGTGACGATGATGTGAGTCGGGATTGCCGGTCAAATCAATTCGTCTTGCCGTGTGCCCGGCAATGATTCCAACGATTGCGAGCGGATTACATCTTCATGAGGTGCCTGCGAGAGACCGATTTTTCAATATTTCTTTCTTGTCGAATCCACGCGCTTTGCGTTACCTAATCCTTTCCGCAATTGCTCGGGTGGTGGAATGGCAGACACGTACGTTTGAGGGGCGTATGCCGTAAGGTGTGGGGGTTCAAGTCCCCCCGAGCACTTTTTTCATAGATCGCATCGATTGTGCTCTCATCCAACCTTACGCAGGGGGGTGACGGCCGTCAAAGCACGCGAGCTCTCAGCGACGGAGTTCCCGCTCTCGCAGCCAGAGGAAAATCACCGGCGTGACAATCAAGATATGAAGCAGACTGGAGATCATCCCGCCGATCACCGGTGCTGCGATAGGTTTCATTACCTCCGCGCCGGTCTGCGTGCTCCACATGATCGGGAGGAGACTGGCGATGACGGTGGATACTGTCATCACTTTCGGTCGCAGCCGCAGGAAGGCACCTTCTTTAACGGCTTCGACCAGATCTGCGTGTGAAAACGCGGCTCCTCGAAGCATGCGTTTTCGAGCGACGGCTTCTTCCAAGTAGGTGACCATCACCACGCCGGTTTGGATCGCCGTTCCGAAAAGCGCGATATATCCGACCCAAACGGCGACGCTGAAATGGTAGCCAAGGATCCATTGGAGAAACACGCCTCCAGTGAGCGCGAAGGGCACCGCCAACAGGACGTGAGTGGCTTCACTGAGGGAGCGGAATGTGATAAACAGAAGAATGAAAATGATAACCAGCACGGCCGGGACAATAAGACTGAGGGTGCGTGCGGCACGCAGTTGGCTTTCAAACTGGCCGCTGAACTCGATTGTGACCCCCGGCGGGAGTGTGATCGAATCGCGCAGGCGCTCACGGACTTCTGCAACAAATCCTCCCAGATCGCGCCCCGTCACGTTGGCCTGCACGAATAACCGGAGGCGTCCATTTTCACTGGCAATTTCGCTTGGCCCGATGGTGCGGCGGACGCTGGCGAGTTGTCCCAACGGCACGGTGGTGCCTGCCGGAGTTCGTACTGGGATATCCGCGAGCCGCTCGATGTCATCGCGTTCCGCCCTTTGCAGCCGGAGTTGAATAGGGAAACGTTCGCGGCCTTCGATAGTGGTTCCGATATTGAGTCCACCGATGCCGGTCTCCACGTAATCGAGCGCATTTCGCATTGTCAGGCCGTATTGCGCGAGTCGGAATCGATCCGGGATCACCTCAAGGTACGGCTTTGCCTGGACGCGCGACGGCGCTACTCCCACAGCTCCCGGGATTTCGCGAACGATTTTCTCCACTTCGAATGCCACGCGTTGCAGCACATCTAAATCCTCGCCGAGGATCTTCACGCCGACCTGCGCACGGATGCCAGTACTAAGCATCAGAATCCGGTTTTCAATCGGCTGCAAAAATCCGGGAACATATCCGGGAACAGCAGAAAGTTTTTCGGTTAACTCGGCGATGAGCATCTCCCGCGTGACCCCCTCGCGCCACTGCTCGCGAGGTTTTAAGAGGATGGTGGTTTCGATCATCTCGACGGGCGCGGGATCGGTTGCAGATTCTGC
>JBDNGG010000115.1:0-3568 GCA_041689405.1 Terrimicrobiaceae bacterium
GATTTCCGGGTTGTAACCGACCCGGAAGGCGACGACCCCGCGTCCAACCCGGACTCCGTGCAGTGGGCCTACTGCCCGCTGGATGGGCTTGATGGAGCAACCTGGTCGGTCAAAGCGGACCTGGTTTCCCCTGAACCCGATGGGGGGTGGGTTGCCGTCCAGTTTGGGTCGAAAAGCGTCTGGGGCGCACAGTTACTTTTCATGGTTCGGAACGACAACGTCGGGGTGCTCTACGGTGAGGGAAAATTCACTGGCCTGGGATCGTTCAATTGCCCGCCGAACGCGGGGGACGTCGGTGAATTTCGGACGCTGGAACTGGTCTATGACTCCACGGAGAACCGAGTCACGTGTTTTTGCGATGGCGTCATGGTTTTTGAAAAGGTGCTGGATTTCACGCCGACCATGGGCGACTACGCCGGCTTCATCCTCGCTGGTAAGTCCGCTGGCCGGGCCGCCACCAATTTCCAGGTCAGCGTGGGGAGCGGGTCGCCGACAGCGAATTAGTCGGCAAACATTAGAATTGATTCAGGCAGGCGAAAACGGGATTTCAAAGAAGAAGTTTCGAAATGAAAAATTCCACTCATCATCGCTTGATCCGGTCTTTGGTGCGATCTGACTCTGTATGACAAGTAAGCCGCCAACATCTGAGAGCCCTCCGCCAAGCCAGGACGCCTTTTCTGGAAGTCGCGACCTCAACCTAACGATCACGCTCGGCGGCGAGGTCGGCAGGGCGAACGATGCTTCCGTCAACCGGTTTCATTCCGCGCCCTTTGATTCCCTGGCTTGGCTGCGGGCGGACCTCACCGGTGAGCGGGTGTCGGAGTTTGACAACCAAGGAGGCCACGTTCTCTGTCGGCCCTTCAAGAGCTATTCCGGCGACATTTCCGGGCGTTTCATCGAAGTCATGGCGCTCAATTCCCACGGCTCCCAGGATGTGCATCCCGCGCTCAAGGAGCTTCTAGCCGAGGTGCCGAAAGCCCAGCGACCGGGCGGGTATTTTGCCGCCAGTGGCATCATCGATTGGGAGCAGCCCATTGACTTCACCGCCCCGGGCTGTGGTTTCATGATGCCGGCGCTATGGGGAAACGCGCGCATGCTCTGCGGGCTGGGGGAAGCGATTCGCGCCTTTAACGATCCAGCCTTGCTCGAGTCTGCCAAAAAACTCGGCGATTTCTATGTCGCCCTTCTGCCGCGTTTTGCTGACCCGGCGCGCATGAACGATTACACTGGCGGAGACACTTACGCTGCCGGATATGTGACCTGCTACTTCCCGGCCATGGAGGGCCTGGTTAAACTCCACCGGCTAACCGGCGAAGGCAGGTATCTCGACACGGCCCTCGCCATGGCGGAGTTTTACCGTTCGTTCGACCGGCTTCCCATCGACCACGCGCACGGCATGCTCTGCAATCAGGTGTCCCTGCTGTTGTTGTATGAGGAGACAAACGAAACGCAGTATCTCGAACGGGTTGAAAAACGTTGGGATGAGCTCGTGGAATGCGGCTATGTGAATTCCGCCAAGGGCATTCTTGAGAAGTGCCGGGTGGTATTTCCACGCGACGAGGGGTGCGCGCTTGTCGATTGGCTGCGCCTGAACCTCGCTCTGGCACGAAATACCGGAAACCCGCGCTATTTCGAAATGGCCGAGCGCACCTTGCACAATCACTTCCTCCAGAACCAATCAACGAATGGGGGCTTCGGACATCGGCAGATTCTCTGCGACGATGGCGGACCGGTTGGCTTCGGACACGACATCGAAGAAGCCACTTGGTGCTGCACCTTTCACGGGCAATTGGGTTTTGTGAATCTGCGTCCGGATCTCGTGAAACTTTCGGACAACGCGCTCACCTGCAACTTTGCCCTGGATTTCACCCGTGCCGATGGAAACGCCATGGTGCTTTCCGAGATCCTTCCGGAAGCAAACGCAGGGGAGGTGATGCGCCAGCGTATCCGTCTGAGCGGCCAGCCCGCTCGAGTCGTTCGCGTGCGCCAGCCTCACTGGGCCGATGCGCTCAAGGCTGTCGATGCCGATGGCGCGGAACTAGAAGTCTCGTTAAAGGACGGTTTTGTCGCAACCACAAAGCCGGCTTCCGAAGTGGTCTTCGTTTTCACGGGAGGGGTTTATGCTGAGACTCGGCAGGGCAAGCGACTGCCCGCCGGGCCGGCCGCGGGTCAGCCCTGCGCGCTGGGATACGGACCGAAAGTGCTGGCGACCTTGGATCACAATCCAACCCTGCCTGCCTGGCCCACAACGCTTGACGAACTGAATAAGCACGGCTTTAAGGCCTTCGACGCCGCCATGCGCACGCAGGATTGTCGATTCGTAATCGGTGGTAAGGCGGCGTGATACTGACAGGCAACGGGGAAGGGCAACCGAATCAAAGACGCCTGCGGAGCCCATAGAGCAGGAGCCGCCATCAATTATCACGGTGGTTGCGGTGATGGGATTTGCAATGGCAGGTGAAATGGTGTTCGCCCGCCCCCATGGGAGAGTGGACGGAGCCATCGGGGAGTTCCACCGTGGCCGTCGTGTTTGGCGGTACAGAAACTTGTAACGAAAAAACTTCCTGCTCCAGTTTCCATTCTGAGCGGATGGGACCCCGGATGGACTGGTAACCCATCGAAACGCTGGTCAGCCCGCCACCCGGAACCGGGCGCACAAAGAAATGCTTCCAGCCCGGCGCATTCTCATCGGGGTTGATGCCGCCAACCGTGCGGTAAATCCATTCTCCGACAGCACCAATTGCGTAGTGGTTAAAGCTGTTCATGCCCGGATTCTGAAAACCGCGCCCTTCGACCCAGCCATCCCATCTTTCCCAAATGGTCGTGCCTCCGTGTTCCACCATATACCGCCAGGAGGGCATTTCCGAGCGCATGAGTATGGCATAGGCTTCGCGATGATAGCCAAAGCGCGACAACTCAAGCATCAGGCGAACGGTGCTCTGAATGCCGGTGGAAAGCGAGCCCCTGTATGGCTGGAGCGCGGCCACCATGTGGCTGGCAGCAACCTTGCGGATCGCTTCGGGCAGGAGGTCGAAGTGCAGTGCCAGAGCATAGCCCGCTTGCGTCTCGCCGAGAATGCGTCCGTCCTCCGCAACAAACGCCCGGTTGAATGCCGCCCGGATACGATGAGCCAGGTCTCCGAACTGCTCAGCCTCGGCAGCCAGCCCGAGCACGCGGGCCATCTTGGATACTAACTCAGTAGAGTGCGCGAAGAAGGCCGTGGAGTATAATTCTTTGGGCACTGCGCCACCGGATTTGGGAATGTCAGGCAGACCAACAAAGGTGTCGGCATTGAGCCAGTCGCCATACCAAAGCGGGGTCATCTGCCGGGCATTTTTCCAAATCAAGTCCGGATTTCCCCGCAGGGACCATTCCACATAGCGCCGGGCCGGTTCGAACATCCTCTTCAGGATCTCGGTATCCCCATAGTTGACATACATACGCCAGGGCACAATCACACCACAATCAGCCCAGCCGGGATTCCCGCTGAACCTCTGGTTGGGATCGTAGGGATGTGGGGCAATATCCGGAAACCGTCCGTCCTCAGCCTGTGCCTCGCGCAAATCCC
>JBDNGG010000116.1:0-8230 GCA_041689405.1 Terrimicrobiaceae bacterium
CGGATGGTATATGCAAGGAAGTTGCTGCGTGAGACCCGGTTGCCAACGAAGCAAATTGCATCCTACAGCGGATATAAAGACGTTGTCTCCTTCCACCGTGCCTTTGTGAAAACGTGCGGAATCACCCCCGGCAAATTTCGAACCGAGCGCCCGAACGTGGTCTGATCCATCGTGGGGTGAGGGTAGATCGCATCGCATTAACCCAGCCAATCGAGAAAAAATGCACGCGTCGTGGAGGAAGAGGTTTTCAAGTTTCCCAGCCCGCCGGCCCATCACACTCGTAAGGAGAAATAGAAGCATATGATTCCTAGCATTCCAGATCAACTCGCAGTGATGGCCCTTCCAGGGGCTATCCTATTCCCTGGCTCGATGTTTCCTTTGTATATTTTTGAGCAAAAGTATCGTGAAATGCTGAGTCATGCCCTCGATCAGGATCGGATGTTCGCCATTGGAATGCTGAGGGATGACACGTCCGATGGCTCCGTGTATCCCATCGGTGGAGCGGGCCTCGTGCGCGCCTGCGTGCAGAATTCGGATGGCACTTCGCACCTCGTCCTCCAAGGTGTCCAGCGGGTTCGATTTGCGGAATGGCTGCAAGTCGAACCGTATCGCATTGCGGAAGTGGAGGTGTTGGAGTCCACCAACCAGCAGACCGGGGAGACAGCAAAGCTGGCAGCGATGATTCGTAGTTTATGCAATGATCTTAGTGCCCAGGGTTTTGCGCTGCCGTCTGAATTCCAAGAATATCTTGATCAAATCAATGATCCCGAAGCGCTCGGTGACCTGATTTCATCCACGTTAGTCCCGGATCCGATTCTTCGTCAGGAATTGCTCCAGGAACTTGATGTGCCGGTCCGGTTGAAGGGCCTGATGTTGTCCCTCCAGAAGCAGATCAAATCCGAGTAGGATTTGGCTTGGGGTCTTCAGTCCGTCAGGTTGCGATAAGTCGCCAAAGCAAGCAGCGGGAAGTGCAACCGATAAAAGTCATACTTCAAGTAGAAAACGCAGGGAAATCCCGTCCCGGTGGTAAATTCCTCCGACCACGACCCATCTAGTTCTTGGGTGCGTGTGAGGTAAGCGATCCCGTTGATAATCGATTCCCGCGCCGGGTCACCACAGGCGCAGAGGCCCATGAGTGCCCACGCGGTCTGGCTCGCCGTGCTGGGGCCTCGGCCCTTGAGCGCCGGGAAATTATACGACTCGCAGGTTTCGCCCCAGCCGCCATCTTCATTCTGACAGCTTTCGAGCCAATCCCGACCACGGCGGATCCATTCCTCGTCCATGTTTTCTCCGATGCCTGCCAGTCCGCGTAATACCTGCCAAGTGCCGTAAATGTAGTTTACGCCCCATCGGCCGTACCATGATCCGTCTGCTTCCTGGGTGTGCTTCAGGTGTCCGATCGCGCGGCGCACGAGGGTCGTCTGACGGTCGTATCCGACATCTCCCAGAACCTCAAGGACGCGGCCAGTGAGGTCGCTGCAGGTGGGATCTAAAATGGCATTGTGATCGGCAAATGGCACGTGTTCGAGCCAACTGGCAGTCACGTCTCGGTCGAATGCTGCCCAACCGCCGTCGGCGCATTGAAACGCCAGCAACCACGCGAGGGCTCGTTTGATTTGCGCCTCACGCAGGGCCGGATTCTCTGCACTCGTGCGGCGAAGTGCCATAATGACCATCATTGTGTCATCGGTATCGGGGTAGAACTTATTTTGATGTTCGAACGCCCAGCCGCTGGGCTCGAGGTCGGGGAGACGTTCGGCCCAATCGCCTTTGAACCGGACCTCCCGGGATTCCAACCAAGTTCCTGCGCGAGTCATCGCCGGGTGGTCCGGAGCTACCCCGGATTCCCCGAGCGCAAGGGTCGTAATCGCGGTGTCCCAGACCGGCGAGAGACAGGGCTGAATGCGGAAATCCTCGGGGTCCTCGACAAAAAGTGTCGCAAAGTCACGCTCTGCCTTTTTCAAGAGGGGATGGCTATCGTCGTAGTTGAGCGCGCGCAATGCCATCAGCGCGTTGAGCATGGCCGGGAAAATCGCCGCGAGCCCTTCGCTCCCGTCGTCCATCCGCTCGACCATCCATTGCTCTGCGGCTTTCACCGCCCGTTGACGGAGGGGCTGGATGGGAAGCTTGTCGTATAGTTTCAGGAACCGATCACAGCGTAGAAAAAAGTTTTTCCACGCAAGAAACCGGGGATCTCGTTTCAGCGAAAGATCAGTGTTTTCTAATCCCGCCGGGTAGAGTTCGTGGAGTTGTTTATCGGCAGGGAGTGGTCGGGTCGGCTTGCAATGGTTTAGGATCGTGAGCGGCGCGAGGATGGTCCGAGTCCACGACGACATCTCGTAAAGGTTAAAGAAGAACCATCGCGGAAGGAGAAAAATCTCCGGTGGGATTGTGGGCAGGTATTGCCATGGAAATTGCCCCAGAAGTGCGAGATATAACTTGCCATACGTATTCATCTGCGGGATTCCGCCCAGCCGCAGGACGTTCGCCCGTGCCTCCCGCATCCATGGTTCACGAGGGTTATCACCCGCGAGCTTGAGCGCAAAATACGCCTTCACTGAGGCGTTAATCTCACTCGGGCCGCCGATGAAAATATTCCAGCCTCCATCCGCAAGTTGGCGGCGGCGGATGTGGCCGGCACACTTTTTTTCCAGATCCGCGTCCACGCGACCCAGCCAGTGCATGTAGAGCACCGTGTCGCTGCAGAGCGTCGAGTCAACCGTGAGTTCGCCCTCCCAATGGCCGTCTGCATGCTGGGCACCAACGAGAAATTCCTGTGATCTGCGAATGCATTCGGAAAGCGTATCCGCGTCGGGTGCGCAGGGGAGTGGCGGCGGTCGTCCATCCGTGTGGGAGAACGGAATCACCTTAGCTGCAGCGGACATGGATCAGACTTCGGCTTTTACCTGCTTTACTGGATGGCCGGTTTTGTGCCCTTGGCCAATACTTACTCCATTAAATGCAACCACTGACGATCCACTCAGCCGCATTTTCGGTTTCGGCGAGAAATTAAACTGAATATTTGCCCAGGTGTCACCGGGTTGGGCGTCGCGGCCAAGCGTCGCACTTGGTTCGTAGCCGCAGTGGACCATGCAATTTTCGCACCGGGGATCGCGCGCCTTTCCTTTCACCACTCCATAATTATCCCAGGGTGTTTTTTCCAGAAGGTCGCGATAGCTGGCGTGATGGGTGTCGGTCATCAGATAGCATGGACCCTTCCACCCGCGAATATTACGGGTAGGGATTGCCCACGCAGAGCAGGTGAGGTCGCGTTTGCCTGCCAGAAAGTCCAGATAGATCGGAGTACCAAAAAACGTGTAGCGTTCTGCCCACGCGCGGATATTGCGGAACTTCTCAACCGTCGCCACCCGCGTGAGAAAAAAGTTTTCTGGTTCGAGGTTGAGGCGTTTCCTCATGTCTTCCTTTGCCGCATCATAGTCGTAGCCAGGCGAGATAGTGTGGCCATCGACACCGAGCCAGGAAAGGTAATCAAACATGCTCTCGATCTCAGCCATGTCGGTTTCTTTGTAGACCGTAGTATTGGTAGCGACCTGATAACCAAGGATTTTTGCCATCCGCATGGCAGCGACGCATTCGCGGAAAACGCCCTCACGCTCGACGATCAAGTCGTGGGTTCTCTCTAGACCGTCCAGATGAATATTCCAATACATCCACCGCGATGGGCCAATGACTGGTTTTCCTGACGGAGATTTTGATTCCCTGAGTTCTGCGACTTGCGCTGGCGTAATCAATTCTTCGCTAAGTAAAATCTCCATCTTCCGAGCAGCAGCATCAGGGTCGCGTACGGCCCAGTCCGCGATATAGTCACGCATTTTTTTGCGCATAAACGTCCCGTTGGTGCAGATGTAAACGATACGTTTTTGTGCCAGCAAGCCGTGCACAAGCGCCTCGATTTCCGGATAAATCAATGGCTCTCCGCCGCAGATCGAGACCATCGGTGCCTCGCATTCAATTGATGCACCCAGACAGTCTTCAAGGGACATCACATCTTTCATGGACGTGGAATACTCCCGGATGCGTCCGCATCCGGTGCAAGTGAGGTTGCAGGTGTGCAGCGGCTCAAGTTGGAGGACCGTGGCAAATTTCTCTACCCGCCGCAGCTTTTTCCCGATGATATACCCTGCAATTTTCGCCGTGAGAGCTAGTGGAAACCGCATTAGAGCGGAAGATTATCACCCCATCGCCGGGTGTCAACCCCTGCGATGTCTTTGTTGTTTGGCGGGGTGTGATTAAAAATATAAAGGGTCAGTCATTTTTTATTGTATTTCAGATGAGAATGGAGAAAATAGGGGGGTGGCAAGACAAGTGCGGATCGAGTTTGAAGGAGCGATGTATCACGTGATGGCGCGCGGGGACCGGCGGGAAGCGATTGTGAGGGATGACGAGGATCGCAGAACGTTTCTTCGGACTCTGGGGGAGGCCTGTAAGCGGGCGGGGTTCCGGCTGCATGCACATGTGCTGATGACCAATCATTACCACTTGTTGATTGAGACGCCAGAAGGGAACCTTTCGCGCGGAATGGGATGGCTGCAAAATGCCTTCACTCGCAGAATCAACACCAGGCATCGGCTCTGGGGGCATGTCTTCGGAGGACGTTACAAATCGATTTTGGTGGAGCCGGGGAATTGTTTTGGGGCGCTCTTGGATTACATCCACCTGAACCCTGTGCGATCCGGAATGGTGAAGGAGGCTGATGGGCTGGAGAGCTATCCTTGGAGCAGTTTGAAGCATTACTTGGAAGCGCCCGGCAGGCGAGCTGAGTGGATGGAAACGCAAACCGGGTTTTCCGTCACCGGCACCAAGGATTCATCGGCGGGGCGGCGGGAATTTTTGGAAATTCTGGAAAGACGGGTGGACTGGAAAAATCCAACGAAGGCAGGAGCGGTCTGGTCGGAGGCGGAGGGGCTCCCGAAGCTGGCCGTTCATTCGTCGTTGCGGCGGGGTTGGTTTTTCGGCTCGCAAGCATTCAAGGAGACATTGTTAGGGGCGGCGGATGGAAAGCTCCGAGAACGCGCCGGGCGGAAAGCCGACGGTTACCACGGCTCGGACCTGAGGGATCACCGAGAGAAAATGGCCGGAGCTTTGATTCAGGCCGGGTTGCAGTATTTCCGAATGAGCCTCACCGAGCTACAAGGCATGCCCAAGAATGACTCTCGCAAAGTCCTCCTCGCGGAGATGATTCAGAGCGAAACAACCATGCGACTGGACTGGATTTGTACGCATCTAAGAATAGGAACTCGCTCTTGGTGTTGCCACCAGATCCGGGGAATCCGGCTCACTCTTCGCGCAGATGAATCTTTAGCCAGAACAAGAGGGGAAATCTGGAATATAATAAAGAATGACTGACCCCTTTTTCCCCGCAAAAAACGGCTTAATGATGTTCGGACGATGTGAGAAGACGTATTCGTGAAATGTAGCGAAGCATCCTGCATTTCGGAAAATGCCGTCGGCAAGAGAATTGATCCCGAGAAGAACCAACGGGCGAATGATACCCACAGCATCTAAGGCGCACCCCAAGCATTGCTCATGAATCCCGTGGGAGTCGTCTGCGTTATCGCAAATACGGCTCAAGCCCGAACTCGCTGATTTTTACGATGCGGTTCTCGGCGATGGATTGGTTTCCTGCAATACCGGTGAGAATGGACCAGGTTCCGGCCACTTGATTCGCAGCGCGACCCAGCGGGTCTGTGGATTTGGTCGAACCTCCGAAAATGTCGGCAAGCATCAGAGCATCCGCGCCGCCGTGTCCGCCGGCGCTGACTTCAGGGATTTCCAGATGCTGAGGCTTTTCCCAATGGGGGCGGAGAATGAGGCTCGTCGGTTCCTCAATTTCCACCTCTGCACCGCCCAGCACATTGGTGTTGAAATTATGATCGTCATCGGCAGCGCTGACATAGCTGCGTTCGCTGACTTGATACTCAAGTCGTCCACGGGTCCCGTTGAACATCACGCGATATCCCTCCCATGGGGAATAGGCCGTGAGGTGGTAGCTCATCGTCGCGCGATTGCGGTAGCGCACGAGCACCGCCAAATCATCTTCGATCGAAATTCCGTCGCCGAAGACATTCTGGTCACGCCGGTATCCGTCGACTTTGGCAGGCTCCAAGTACAGCGACTGCATCGCCTCGTTGGTGTCAAGATGCAGCGCGAACGGGTCGTTCTTTGCGTTGGGATTGCCGGTGGAAAACGGATACCGGCCCCCAAAGCCATGATGCTCTTGGTTTACTTTTCCATAAAACTGCAACCCGCCAAAAACGCAGACGTCAGAAGGCACTGTGTCCAACCACCAGTTGACCAAATCAAAATGATGGGTGGATTTGTGAACCAGCAACCCGCCGCTGTTTGTTTTGTCCCGGTGCCAGCGCCGGAAGTAATCCGCCCCGTGCTGGGTATCAAGCATCCACTCGAAATGGACGGATTTCACCTCGCCGATCATACCGTCCATGAGCACTTCCTTCACACGACTGTTGCGCGGGGCGTAGCGGTAGTTGAACGTCACGTGAACGCGTCCTCCAGTTTCCTGTTGTGCCTGCAGGATTTCGCGGCATTTTTCCGCGTCAGTGGTCATGGGTTTCTCAGTGATGACATCGCACCCTGCACGCAATGCAGCCACGATGTAGCGATGGTGCGTGCGATCCACACTGGTGACTACGACTGCATCGACGGCATGCTTTTTTAGCATACGATCAAAGTCACTGGGTTCGTAAATGGCAGGTTTTTTGCCAGGAAGCGCCTTGGACCAGTTTGCTGCTCGCAGTGGATTTACATCACAAAGCGCAACAAGCTCCGACTGATGCTTGAATGTCTCGGTGATAGCTGTTCGAAACATCGCTGCCCGTGAGCCCGTGCCTACAATGGCATAGCGGCGCTTGGTTTTCGCAGCGCGGGAGGATGGCGATGAGGAGCGGGGAATTTGCGGAGATTTTTTGGCCATACCTAATCAGTATCATGGCGCGGGTATTTCGTATTTAGCCTGATCGCGCAACATTTTGTCTTTTCCGCGCATCGTTTAAGCGTAAGATGGCTCCTGTGAAGGGCACCATTGTCTACCTGAACTCAGGCGTGCGTCGCTACGCAGAGCATCCTGTGAAAGCCAATCGCCGAGGCGTTTGGGAGCTTCAGTGTTTTATTCGTGGCCATGCATTCCCTACGGGTTCGCTTGCTCCTGCTCCGCGTCCAGCTCCCGTGGCATACTTGTTTCCCCCATGGCACGACCATGGGTGGTCAGCACCGAAAGGAGACCTCTCGGAGGTGCTGGTGTTTCATGTGACAGCGCCGCTCAAGGCCGTGGATTCAGGCCGAGATGATTCCAGTGACCAGGTGGAGATGTTTGTGTTGCGGGAATTGGATCTGCTGCGCCTACGCACGATTTATGATTGGCTGGAGCCGCACTTCATCGCGCCGACAGAATTCGGTTCAGAGGTATTATCCGCCGGGGTAGTGTTTTTGCGCAGCACGCTCGAAGACCTCAGGCACGGCAATGTCTGCCGCACGGAGCCTCTGCCGTTGGATGCCGATAGCCGAGTGGCACAGGCGCGGTATCTGTTTCTTCAGAAGGTGAACCTAAATCCATCTGTGACCGAGATCTCAGAAATGATGGGCCTGAGTGCCTCCCAACTGAGGCGACTATTCGCAACCTCTGGCCAGGCATCTCCGCTGCAGGTTTTTCGTGGAATCCAGCTGGATTATGCCCGGCGGATGCTTTCAGCCTCACACGATCCCGTGGCGCGCATCGCCGATGAGCTTGGTTTTGGAAGCGTCAGTTCATTTACCAGAGCATTTACCCGGCACTTCGGAAGCCCGCCGACCAGCGTTCGAAAATCGCGCTCAGGAAATCGCTTGGATAGCTAATCCGATATGCCAAGGATTAACGAAACCGCGCATGAACCCCACACAACGCGCTTGCCAGCGGCTGTCGTGAGAGCCAGTGTCACCGTAAATATTGGGGCTCAGGCGCGGCAGATTTTCTCCCGTCCCTTCGATGCCCGCAGTAAACTATGAAACATATTCCCAAATTCACGTTCGGCATAGGCGACCGCTTCGCTCATGAGGGCAATGCTCAACTTTCCGCCGTCGTTCAGGCAAATGCCGCCGGACTCGAGGTCTGTCCTGTCTGGAACAAATCAAACCGCGAACACATGATTGTTGGCAGTCGTCCCGATGATCTCCGGGCCGAAGCGGACGCAGCTGTTAAGGCGCTCGGATGGGA
>JBDNGG010000117.1:0-5112 GCA_041689405.1 Terrimicrobiaceae bacterium
CCGCTTCAAATAGAGTTCACCTGCCACCCATAGCTGCGAGGCCAGCAGGAAATCATTGTTCTCCGGCACCAGCCAATCGACCACGCGCACCATCTCCGTCCGCTGCCCGCCGTGCTCCCGATCCGGGAACGCAATCCTCACTCCGCCTTTCAGCAGCTTGTCGATCTCCCGGTTCGCCTCGACCAGACTCAGCGCCGAGCGATCCCGGGAAATTTCCTCCACCGCGCCAACAATCGCCTCCATCGGAAGATCCGGATTCAAGCGCAGCAGCGCCGACCTCAGCTGCCCCGTGAGAACCACCTCCCGCTTCTCATCCCTCCCCAGTTTGCTCACGCCGCCGCTCCACTCGTCGTAGCAATTCACCACATCCCAACCCAGCTCATGCTGCATGAGCTGGATCGCCGGTTGCTCTACAAGGTGGTCTTCGGTGTAGCTGCTCATGACGTTTTAAATCCCAACTCAGTTAGCAAATACCCGATCCGCTCGTAGGCGTCGCGCTGGCGCGCCTCTTGCTCGTCGTCACTCAGGGCGCTGTCGAATGCTCCTACCCGGGCCGGTGCCCACGAATCCAGCCGCTCAAACTTCCGCGCGAGAATCTCCAAGCCCTGTTTGACCAATCCGTGACTCAGATGCGGTCGGAAAGTCCTGATGAGCGAGTCGATTCCTCCCGGAAAACGTTTGACGACATACCAGATATCGAATGGATCCTTGGGCTTCATCCGGTCATCCATGGCAAAGCACTTCATGACGATGAAGGGGACCACGGATGCGATGGGAACGACGACACGGTCATGACTGCCATCGGGGAGTTGGCCGCCGATCTCGCGCTTGTTCGGGCTGATTTGAAAGACAAGATCCGCTCCCCGAGCCTTACGCGCCTTGACGTCCTGGATGCTCTGAGTGCGATGCTTCTTCCCGGTGCCCGCATATTGGCCGGCAAGCAGGTCGATATGGACCACCACGCCACGGATCGTCTTTGAAAACTGAAACGGCTGATCGCCGGTAGGTTCGTAGCCGGCATCACCGAGTCGTTTGGCTATCGTTTCATAGCCTGCCTCTTCAAGTTCTTGGTGATCGAGCACGATGTCCACATCCGCGCTGCCGGGGTGCCGTTCCAGCGGGTCCTCCGGAGGATCGATAGAGAAAAATGGAACCCATCCCCCGACCAGAACTATCTCCTCCCGATACTCGCCAAGGACCGTCATCAATTCGATAATCGCCGAGCGTGCCGCATCGACGGTCACATCATCGTAGTCGTCGTATTGATCTCCTCCCGGCATGGTTCAATCTTTGTTACGCGCTGCTTCCCACACGGGTTTCAGGCACTGATTCAGGATCGCAGTGGCGGCCTCTTCGCCCCGGCCTCCGGCCTGCCAGAGATCGAGATAGCTCTGCAGCGCGCTTGTCGTGGGAACCCCATCACTCCCGAATCGCACTCCATCAAACACCCCTTCATCAGCCGTCTCCAGTATCACCAGATTGGCTCCTGAGTCCACCTCCTTGGCCTCAAGGACCTTCTGCACCTCGCGGGTGTCCCGGGCACGGACGTAAATCCAAGTGCGGGATTGCCTCACGTGGGGGGCCAAATGATCTGCCGCCGAAAAGGACGCCAGGCAAGCTCCTCCACTGTTCTCCGACGAATCCGACCAACTATCCGCCAGCTTGCTGGAGATGCTTTTCCGATCACCCAGGGTGAAGCAGTTCAGTTGCCGGTGTTCTTCGTAGGCATAGGCATCCCGCCACTTCTTGAGCAGTCCCTCGTAGTCGTGCATGCGGACGCCGCCGCCTGGCTGATCGACCAGATACGCTTGCTCCCGAAGGTAGCTGACCAGCGTGTTGACCTTGCCCAGACTGACCTTGGGTTCGCAGGCATCCTGCAGTTCGCGCTGGGTCCATCGCTTCCCTGCATTCTCGGGAGCCATCAGCACCCGCAGAAGCCGGGCGGATTCGTGGGTTGAGAGGTTGGCATCTCCCTTTTTCGGGCGCGAATGAACCGCCTTGTTCCCCGTCCTCTCAAGATGCAGCAACTCCGGCACCGTGATTCGGCAGTTCCCCGCCAGGTCGAACCAGCTCCAGCCATGCTTTTCACACATCTCGGCCATCCTGGGAGAAATATAAGGAGCCGCCAGGGTGGGAACCCGGACCGTTTTCGATCCGTCCTGCCGAAACCGGTTCTCCAAGCCCACATACGGAAACCGGGATGGCTTGGGCATGTCCTTGCACTCCACCCATAGCTCGATCCGGTTTCCACGGGGCAGAGCGATTCCCGCCAGAAAATCGAAGGCCCGCCCATAATCCGCTGGATTGACCTGCACCTCTACCGACGAGAGCCAAGCGATCCCACCGAGGATCTCCTCAAGCTTGGAAGCGAGAGAGGACTCCAGGTTCTTGGCGTCTTGAGGTTTCACGTTCACAGCGATTCAATGTTCACGAGTGTCGTGAACATGGTTTTTAAGTGAACATATTGCAAGCTTTTGTTCATCCGTCTTCCTCCCCCATTTAAAATCCACCACCCACCATTGAAAATCTCCCCTCTCTCCACATCCCATCCCAGCTCATGCTGCATGAGCTGGATCGCCGGTTGCTCGGCGAGGTGGTCTTCGGTGAAGTCAGCGATCATATGTTCAAGCTGCAAACATTATTTCGATGCTGTGGCAGAACTGCATTCGAGCAATTTTGATTCAATAGCCGAAAGGAAGGAATCGAAGGCATCGCGCTTGGCTTTAAGAAGCGCTTTATCAGGATCCGCTTCTACTAAGTCGGCAATAACTTGTTTGACCTGGATTTGCACCTTGGCAGTCCATTGCTTACCATGCTGCTGAAAGACGTCTTTCATGCGCTCGGCCCACTTCTTATTTGATTTGAATTTGGGAGCCCGCACAGTAACTCCGAAGCCGTTTCGTATCGCATCGTAATAAAGATCTGGATCGATAAAATCCTCAAACTCAGCCTCTTTCATCCCTGCGCATACAGTAAATGTTACGTCAGCCTGCGTAATGAGCAGTTCTTGTTCTGCGCGTTCAAATGACTCCTTGCCACATTTGTCGTCATCAAGAAGAACATAGACGTTACACAAAGCTTCACGAAGCATGGAAAGTTTATATCTCAGATTTGTTCCGCCGTTTAGGCAATCGATAGACAAGGTTCCCTGTTTTAATGCCAATGCAATCAACGGGGAGTAATGCGACAACAGACTTGAAACCTCAATACGATCCTCGTCACCTTCAACAACTAGGACCAGTTCCGCATGCTGCAAGTTGTCCGCAGCACGCACACCCAGCACGTTCCTAATTTCAGCTATCGATTTTGCGGGGACTGCTTTGTTTTTTGTAACAATGATGTTTGATCCAATATTCACTCGATCAACAAAGAGGGGACAGTGCGTCGTCATTATGATTTGCCCCTTTGTAGCCATATCCGAAATAACACCTTTTAGTTGATGTATTGCCCGGGGATGCAGGTGAGATTCCGGCTCTTCGATCGCGAGAATTATATCTTTGTTCCCAGCATTAGCTTCACTCGCGTGGCGCATTAAACTCAAGGCAGCCAGACTTTGGACGCCATCCCCCTTCCGCTCGAGCGCAGTTGGCACACCGTCATCAATAGTAATTGAGCAACGACGTAATGCACGATGACGGTCTTCCTCAGCTATGCTGATTGAGACATTTTTCACGTTCGGAAGAAACTCGCTCAAGGTCGTCTGAATACTTGACGCCATCTTTTCAAGCACTGGCTTTTGAATCTTCGCAATCTCTTCCAGAGCGGCTTGATATTCGGGATCGTCCTCGAGTTGAGCCAACTCCCTTTCAAGCATCCCGTTAACTACTTTCTGAGCTGAGTCGGCAGTTCGAATCGCAGGAATATATACGTGATCCAACAAGCGGCTTACGAAAAGGCATATTTTATCTACCTTTTTCAAAAGTGCCGCAGCACCTTTTCCTTGTTTAGTGACTCGCAATAGTGCCTCACTTTTCCCGACCGTCAATTCAATTGGCAATGTGCCGTTTAGACTGCTCCCAATTCTGGTTTTGAAGCTCTCTCTTTCCTTCTCCGAAAGAACAAAGTCAAGCTTAAATACGGAACTTCCGTTAAATTGTTTTTCTTGTTTCGACATTGGAAAGTCATCTTCCCAATCGTAGAGACTTCGATACATGAAACCCGGAATCTCACCTTTAGCCAGTCTTGCGGGAAGAATTCGCATTGGACCAGCCAATCGCCTCAATATGGTAAGTGCAGTAACAAGGGCATGAAGTATATTCGATTTACCTTCATTGTTTGGTCCAATGAGAATTGTAGAATCGGAAAGAATCAACTTCTCGGTTCGTACAATACTTCGGTAATTCAGGACTGAAAAGGATGCTAATTTCATAATTTCACTTCTAATCTATTAGTTTCGGCAGCAGCAGATCGCGGGTTTGGCGGAGGGTTTGAATTGCTCGCTCAAGTTTAAGAATCTCTTGCGACAATGGTGCTAAAAACGCACCAAATCGGTCGCAAATCTCGGACGCAGGCACGATCACAAGTAGGGCGGCAAATTCGGGCCAGTGGCCTTTATAATCGTTGAGAACCAAGCGACCATTGGTCGCGTAGTGTAGCCAGTAAATGTTTCTTGAGAACTTCGGGCTTGGGAGAAATGGAAGCACGTTCTGGATCGCTGAGAACGGGTATTGAACCAAGCGTTGGTAACAGGTATGGTTTGCAAAGACGATTACGGGATCGTCTTCTGATGCTTCTACCCCTGGCTCATCATCGTGATAGCCGATTACCCCTGCCTTGCCTTGGTCAAAAATTGGAACCGAGCCGGTTGGGCTTGCTGTCTTTTGGTCGTATTTCTTGCCAATAGGAATTCGCTTAACAATCTCTTCAATCGTCTTCACCTCCCACCCTTTCGGAATCTGCCCAAGCGCCGAGTCAACGAGCTTCACGGATTCGTGGCCGCCCGCCTTTGCCGAGACTTCGGACGGGTCGCGAGGGAAGCGGAAGTGGACGAACCACTCGCGGTAGAGGGATTGCGCCATCTCCTCCAGGATCTTGATGCGGCACAGGTTGTTCTCGATCAGGTCGTCGTAGGCCGAGAGGATGCCCGCGATCTTGCGTTGGGTGGGGAGTGAG
>JBDNGG010000118.1:0-2448 GCA_041689405.1 Terrimicrobiaceae bacterium
AAACAACCGACTGAAAGGGGATAACCTGTTCGTGGCAACGCTCAGAGGGCGACCACAGGTCGGCAAAGCGGGGCGACTACAGAAGAACACCCCAGCAGAGTGGGGCGACTACAGCGTCAGCGCTCTCAACGCCTTGTTTTCTACACTCCTGAGCTGCCGGAGTTTGTTTTTGCAACTTTCGGAGATGCGCCCGTTTAACATTATGGGGCATTGAAGTGCTTGACATCTGTTCATAATAGTTCAGCGTTCACGCAACCGTGAACAGGAAGCTTGACATGAACTTTCAGCAATTGCCGAAGCGGCTTTTTGAAGTGTTGGTTGACATCCTCAGCCGCTCTGGACTGGATCCGCAATTCCCACAGGCTACCGGTGGAGCGGATTTTGAGGTGAAATTCGATGGACTGCGATTTGCCGTAAAGTGCGAGAAGAATCCCCGACCATCGCGGGTGTTCGCACCCCCGGAGCTCCTGAAAAGCGGCGGCCGCATTCCCGTGCTGGGAGTTCCCGGTGCGGGCAAGCGCCTCGCCGAAACGCTCCTGAAGCTGGGTTGGAGCTGGTTTGATGCAGCGGGGAACTGCCGGCTTGCCGCCCCCGGACGGTTCCTTATCGAGCGCTCGGGAAACGCCCCGGTTTTCAAGATGCCCCCTGGTCGTCTGAATCTTTCAACGCCCGAGACGAACCATCTCATCCGCGCACTCCTTGTCCCGGAGAATGCCGGGCGCTCATGGAGCCAGCGGGAACTGAGCACAGCCTGTGATCCGCAAGTGAGTCTCGGCCTGACAAACAAGGTCGTGCGCGAGTTGCGCGAGGAAGGGTTTTTGGCGGGGGACGGCCCGGTGCAGATCGTCGACCCCGAGGGTCTGCTGACGGCGTGGACGGAAAAATACCGATTCGACAGGAATGTTGTCGTCTCTGCCTTCACGTTGCTGAAACCTGGGGGGATTCTCAAACGACTTGGTGCCCTCGAAAAGGAACAGCCGATGATGCCCCGTTTCGCGTATGCATCGTTTAGTGCGGCGGATTTCCAAGCCCCCAATGTTCGGCAACCTGTCATCTGGCTCTACGCCGCGGCCGGTGAGGAGGACATCCTCCTGCAGAGATTGGATGCCAAGCCGGTGGACTCCGGTGCCAACCTGAAAATCCTCGTCACCGGGGACAGGGGAGTGTTTTTCAAGCCGAACCTTGCCGAAGGTCGCCTGCGCGCAACGAATCCCCTTCAAACCTATGTGGATCTCGTGCGCAGTGCCGGCCGGGGCGCCGAGGCGGCGGAGGCGATCCTGCGCCAGTGCCTCAAGCCCGCGTGGGAGAAAAAGCTATGAACAATCCGCCGAGATTTTCCGATGATTACACGGACCGCCAGACCGAGGCCGCCCGACGGGTGCTCGTGGACATCGGGCAGATTCTGGGTGGTTTTCGGGAGTCCATGGTGATCGTTGGCGGGTGAGTGCCCGACCTTCTGCTCTCCTCTGCCACGGAGACTCACATCGGTAGCATTGACGTGGATATCGCACTAGATGCCCAAAAGCTCACCGGCAACCTCTATGCGGACCTGCTGGATTTGCTTCTCGAAACCAGACGATTCCAATTGGGTGACAAGGAATTTCGACTCATTAGCACGGTGGATTTGAAAGATGGAGCGGATCCGATCGACGTCGAGGTGGACTTCCTGGCCAGCAGCGAATTCAAGATCAAAGGAAAGGGAGTTTTCCCCGGATTCCGTGTTCTGCAAGCCGACGCCTGCGAACTGGCCTTCCGTGCTCCGGTCGATATTCCCATTTCCGGGCTCAATACCTCCGGATCCCGCAACACCGTCCACCTTCGCGTCGCCTCCCTCCCGGATTTTTTGGTCATGAAAGCGCACGCGCTCGGCGGACGCGACAAACCCAAGGATGCCTATGATTTTTGCTACTGTCTGGACCATTTTCCGGCCGGGGCTGCTGGAATCGCCCAAGCATGGAAAAGTTCCGCTGATCCTGCCGTCGCTAATGCGCTCTCGATTCTCCGGGAAAAGTTTGAGACTATAGATTCTTTTGGCCCGCGACAAGCCGTTGCGTTCCACTCGCCCGCGTCCAAGGCGGAAGGTAACCGGATTGCAAGACGGGCATTCGAGTTGGTTCAGGTCTTTTTGCAGGAATTCACGGGATAATTTTGTATGGAAACCCACCGCCTCGCCCTAACTCCTGGTTACCAGATCGATCACTTTCGTATCGAATCGATTCTCGGCAAGGGTGGGTTCGGGATCACGTATATGGCGATGGATCTCCAACTCGGCAAGCGGGTCGCTATTAAAGAGCTGCTGCCCGATTCGATTGCGACGCGCATTGATGGCTCGACGGTGGTTCCGCAAAGCGCCTCACTTCAGGAAAACTGGGAATGGGCACGCGAGCGATTCCTCGACGAGGCGCGGGTGCTGGCCGGGTTTTCCCATCCAGCCATTGTCGGCGTCCA
>JBDNGG010000119.1:0-13066 GCA_041689405.1 Terrimicrobiaceae bacterium
GATGACCCCAAGCAGCGGCGTCCTGATATCTCTCTGGCGAAGCGAGTGCTGAACTGGGAGCCGCAGGTGCCGTTGGATTCGGGCCTCGAAAAAACCATCGCTTACTTCCGCAAATCGATCGCCGCGTGACCTGATGACAAGATCCATCTCCGAAATCCGCACGGCGACACTCGCCGGATCTGAATCTGCTGAAATACACGTGCAGATTGAGGAGCTCCGTAAAAAGGAGGGCAGCAATGGCAAGCCGTTTTGGGAGCTCAAAATGCGCGATGGATCGGATGCGCTCACGCTGCGCGTCTGGTTAGACACACCGAATTTCCGGATCTGCGACACGCTCGCTAACGGCGAATGTATCGCAGTCACCGGCGAATTTTATCAGAATGGCAGCTATGGAATGGATTCCAAGCGCTGGGAAATCCGCCGTCTGCAGCCGGGTGAACGCGAGATCCTCTTCGCGGGATCCAGCGCAGAACGGGCGGCGATTGGTGCCGATTATAAGTTTCTGGAAGAAACCGCCGCCCAGATCTCAGATCCCCGCTTGCTGGCGCTGGCAGTCCGTTTTTTTGAGGTGCACGGTGCGCGGTTTCAGCGCGCTGCCGCAGCCCGCGTGAACCACCACGCCCGCCGGGGCGGATTGGTAAACCACACCGCGCAAATGATGCGTTCCGGTCTCGCACTCGCGCACGTGTATTCCCAGCTCAACCGCGATCTCCTTGCCGCTGGCATTCTTTTTCACGACATCGGCAAGCTTTGGGAAACTTGTCCGCCAGAGGAAGGATTCAGTATCGGTCACGACGTGCATGGAGAATTAATGGGGCACATTTCAATCGGCGTCGAAGTCATCAACGCCATCTGGCGTGAGTTGCCAAAAGACGATTGGCAGGAACTCACACCATCGTCGGAATCCGTGCGCCTTCACCTGATTCACCTGATTCTATCGCATCATGGCGAACTGGAATACGGCTCACCGATAATGCCCAAAACTCCCGAGGCGATAGCGTTGCACTTTATCGATAACTTGGACGCGCGGCTGGAGATGCTATTTTCCGGATATGCCACAGTGCCTGAAGTGGCTCCCGGGATTCATGACCGCATCCGACCGCTGAATATCAACCCCGTGGCACCGCTCGCCGCCTTCAACGCCGCCGGGAACCCGACGCCCTGATCTGTCGGCGAAACTCACGAGGACTGAGCCCGGTCCATCGCTTGAAGGCGGCAGAAAACCGCTCCGGTTCCGGATAGCCGCAGAGCGCACCGATCCGCTCCACGGCGAGGTCCTCGGATTTTAGCAGGCGTTCCGCTTCCCGTCGTCGGACACCTGCGATGAGCGCCCCGGGGGATACCCCATGCTCCTCGCGGGTTGCAATTTCCAATGATCGGCGCGACACCCCGGCCGCGCGCGCGAGATCGTCGACTTGGATCGCCTCCGCAAAATGCGACTCGGCAAATGCAACCGCCCGACTCACGCCCAGCGGCAGACGCAGACTGCTCTCCCGCTCAATCAGACGCGCAGGAAAAAAAACATCGCCGGGGTTTCGCGTGCGCGGATCGGCCAGCATCCTCGCCATCAAATCCGCAGCTGCTCGACCGATGGCACGGTTCGGCAATTCGTAACTGGAGATCCGGACCCCTGCAAAAATCGATTCCATTCGCTGGTTCCCGATGCCGATGACCGCGACATCATTGGGTACCTTCAAGTCCAAATTTCGGGCGGCCATGACGACCATACGAGCCAGTCGGTCTGAAGCAGCAACCACACCACACGGACGAGTCATCGCGGCAAGCCACGTCTGCAATAGAGGCAATGTCGCGACCGTAGTCTCGCAGATCGTGATGCCAGCAAGCCCGGGGTGGGAGCCGGCGCCGAGGCGAATTTGTTGGCTCGCATCTTGTCCAGTGATGCCCACTAGTCCGATCTCGCGTGATGCATTGCGAAGCAGCGCATCCACGGCATCATGGCCCATCTGATGAAAATCCGCTCCGATGTTTGCACTTACCGATAGCCGGGATCCTTGGGCAAGCTGCACGATTCGAACCCCCCGGACGCGGAGATTATCCACCCAGGCATCACTCACAAAATCTCCGATCGCACCCGCCAACTCGCCGGTCTCAGCGAGCCGTCTCAACGGCGTCTCGTAACCTCCGGAAAGCACGACCACATCCCACCCACCTGCCCCCGCGCGTATGCCGTCAAGCATTTCGAACTCAAGTTCCGACGGACTCGCCATGGCCACAGCAATCAAAGGTTTTTGCTGACGGCGGCGCACATCGTCGTCTGCTGAAAAACTAGCCTCTGCACTGAGTCCCCGCGTCATACGCATATTCATAAGTTTGATTTACGCAACTACGCAAGGACATCTCACTTGAAAAATGCAAATGTTGTTTTTATGAAACGCGCACTCATCACAGGCATCACCGGTCAGGACGGATCTTATCTTGCAGAGCTCCTCCTCGAAAAAGGCTACGAAGTTCACGGAGTGATCCGGAGGGCATCAACATTTAATACTTCCCGGATCGATCACCTCTACAACGACCCGCATGTCCACGGGACGCGGCTATTTTTGCATTACGGGGATTTGGCAGATTCCGTGCAGATGGTGAAGCTGCTGTATTCGTTGAAGCCGGACGAAATCTACAATTTGGGAGCACAGAGCCATGTGCGCGTATCTTTTGACATTCCAGAATATACCGGGGATGTGGATGGGTTGGGATCGGTCCGCATCCTGGAAGCGATCCGTGAGGCGGGATTAGTGAAAAAGTGCCGCTACTACCAAGCATCGTCATCCGAAATGTTTGGGAAGGTGCTGGAAGTACCGCAGACTGAGACGACACCCTTCTGGCCCCGCTCGCCCTACGGCTGCGCGAAAGTCTATGCGTATTGGCTCACAGTGAACTACCGGGAGTCCTACAACTTGCACGCGTCGAACGGGATTTTGTTCAACCACGAAAGCCCGAGACGCGGCGAGACATTTGTAACCCGTAAGATCACACGTGCCGCAACCCGGATTAAAATGGGGCTTCAGGACTCGCTGTATCTTGGCAATTTGGATGCCCAGCGCGACTGGGGGTATGCGAAGGAATATGTCGAGATGATGTGGATCATGCTCCAGCAGGACAACCCGGATGACTACGTGGTAGCAACGAACGAAATGCATACGGTGAAGGAATTTTGCCAGGAGACATTTGCGCTCGTTGGCCTAGATTGGGAGAAGTATGTGAGATACGACGAGCGTTACGAGCGCCCGGCGGAGGTGGAATTGCTCATTGGCAACCCGGAAAAGGCACGTAAACAACTCGGCTGGGAACCGAAAGTGAAGTTCAAAGAACTCGTCAAAATCATGGTTGAATCTGATCTGGAGTTGGCGCGGCATGAAGTCGCATTCAACGAAGCCACCGCGGCGATTAAAAGATAACTCAAAGCATCGATTCATGACATTGCAGACTGAAACGAAGATCTATGTGGCTGGGCACCGTGGGATGGTGGGGTCCGCCCTCGTGCGGGCTCTCGACCAACACGGATGCCAAAATGTGATTGTCCGCACGCGCAGCGAGTTAGACCTCTGCGAAAGCGCTGAGGTAAGAGAGTTTTATGCTTCGGAATCACCGGACGTGGTCGTGGTCGCCGCAGCACGGGTCGGCGGGATTTTTGCAAATTCCACGTATCCCGCGGAATTCCTGCATGAAAATCTGGCGTCTGCGCACAATCTGATCCACGAAGCATGGAAACACGGGGTCAAACGCCTGCTCTTTTTAGGCAGTTCGTGCATCTACCCACGCGAGGCTCCACAGCCGATGACGGAGGAATGCCTCCTCACGTCACCATTGGAACCCACCAATGAGCCGTATGCGATTGCAAAGATTGCGGGTCTGAAACTCTGTCAATACTATCGCAAACAATATGGCGTTGTATTTCACTCTGCCATGCCGACCAACCTCTACGGTCCCGGCGACAACTACCATCCGGAAAACTCGCACGTCATGGCGGCGCTGATCCGCAGGTTTCACGAGGCTGTGGCATCCGGCGCTGACTCCGTGACACTTTGGGGCAGCGGCACACCGAAGCGGGAGTTTTTGCATGTCGATGACCTGGCTTCAGCATTGATTCTGCTGCTCGAACTCGAGAACCCGCCTGACTGGATCAACGCCGGCTACGGCTCCGACGTTACCATCCGCGAGCTAGCCGAAGTAATCAGCAACGTGACTGGATTTTCCGGTGATCTGAGATGGGATCGCTCGAAACCCGATGGCACGATGCGCAAATTGATGGACAATCAAAAACTATTCTCGCTCGGATGGAAACCCTGCTTCGACCTCGAAGCGGGCGTGCGACACGCCTACGCTGATTTTTTGAAGGGAAACGTGCGCAACTAATCCGGCTGACTAGCGGAGCGACCGCGAGGCGTCACGGGCGGCATCAATAAACGCTCGAAGTAGTCCTGGATCTTTACGCCGGGAGCTGGTGGCAGTTTCCACACCGCTGGCGACATCCACAGCAGCGGGATGCGTGGCCTCCACTGCAGCGCCGACGTTCTGCACGGTGAGCCCGCCTGCGAGGATAATTTTACGATCTGGTTGAGCGTCACGGAATACGCGCGCCTCGGTCCAGTTCACACGATCCCCCGTGCCCCCGTAACCAGCTGCAGTGTATGCATCGAGCAGCAACCACGGAGTCCCATATGCGAGCGCTGCAGTAAGTGTCTCCGCGGACTGCACACGGACTGCACGGATCCATGGTAACAGCGATTGCAAACAATCATCCGGTTGCTCATCCCCGTGAAACTGGATTGCTTCAAACACTCCGCTGTCAACAATGCGATCCAGTAAGTCGGTGGATGGATTTACAACCACAGCGATCCGCGTAATCGGGACATCCTTGAGCCACGACATCGCATCTTCCAGCTCCACATGGCGCTTGGATTTCTCATAAAGGTTGATGCCCACAGCATCAGCACCGGCCGCGACCGTATGAGCTGCATCGGCAGCATTGGTTATCCCGCAAATTTTCACACGGAGGGAATCGGCCTCAAAAAAGCGATCTCGTGCAGGTTTCATGCCTGGAGATAGGATGCCTTGCGACGTGCTTACTTGATCACCCGTGCGTCCGCGCGCTTGATACCCTCGTGATGGGTGATCAATCGGACACGACCGTCACTGGCGCGGAAAAACGAGCTCAGCACAAGGCTCACGAAGCCGACAATAATTGCACCGAAAAACGCGGACCAAAAACCATCCACCACAAATCCCGGCACAACCGAGGAGACAAGCAGCATCAACAACGCATTCACAACAAAGATAAACAGCCCCATGGTTAACAAAATAAATGGCAGGCTGAGGAGGAGGAGCACCGGCCGCACAAAGGCGTTAACAATTCCCAAAAGCAGCGAGGCTCCGAGCAGAACTCCTGTGGATTCATAGCGAATCCCCGGGATGATCAATGCAGCAGCCATCACGGCAATGGTGGTAATTCCCCAACGGATTAAGAATGCGAGCATATCTACAAGCTATTGTGACGGGGAAAATTTAGAAGAATTATTTTGCAATCTCCTACCATAAGTTCCTATTCCGGTAATTGAAGAATTTCATAAAAACCGGAATATCATGCCAAAATCAAAAAAGTCTGAGTCTACCAAATCCGAAAAGCTCAAGGATGTCGCAAAATCCAAGCCGGCCAAAGGTGCCAAGTCGAAACCTACACCGGTCGCACCAGAGCAGAAAAAATCTGCATCGAAATCACCCTCGAAGGAGATCAAGAAGAAGCTCCAAGCAGCAGAGCTGCGTGCCAAGGCCGTGAAGTCAACCAACCCGGCGCCTCCAAAAGCTAAAGCAATCGTGGTGACCACGGAAGAGATCTCGCTGCGCGCGTATTTTATCGCCGAGCGGCGGGAGGCTATGGGCTGGCCCGGTGACTCCGATACCGATTGGATTGAAGCCGAAAAACAAGTGCGGGCTGAAAAATCTGCTTTGTAGAAAATCTTGCGGAGGCCGTCACCGATTTTCGATGCGCACCATCCAACTCGGAGTGGTGGCAAAGGCATCGGGGCGGTACACCGTCGTCAGGCTCGCGGGAGGACCTGAAAAACTTCCAGCCATCGATGCGCGCAGTTGGTAGTGAAGATTCCACTGTCCGGCGGGGAGGAACGGGATCTGGAAGACCACAGCTTGATCCCGGATCTCCACAAACACGGAAACCGTGTCCCCGGAACTATTCTCCGCCAGAAGGATCTGACCGGACTGGATATCCACAGGTTCTAGTCCAGCAGCCAGCGCATCCCGAAGCTCGACATAGGTCGCATCCTGAGCAGATTCGATCGTAAAGTTTCCCTCAATGCGGGAATTTAGTGGCGTTATATCTCCCTTTTCCCATGCCGTAGTTTGATATTTCCAGCCGTGGAGTAGCGTCGGTGCTGCGTCAAGTTTGAGGATTTCTCGCGAAACCGAAAATGGATTTTCTGCAGAAGCCGCCTTGGGGTTATTGGTGAAGTAGTCTTGGCGAACGGTGATATAAAGAAGATCGTCGCCAGAGCGGGGAATTATCGTAACGACATTGCGGCCTGTTTTCAATAACTCGGTGTTGATCTCAAAAATGGTCGGCACAGCACCGTCCGAGACCGTCGCTAAATCAATCTCACTTCCGTTCACCATCAAATCAAACTTGCCCGGCGGCTGGCTCGCGGATGCGCCCAAGTGCGAATTTAAGCACGCCAGGGCAATGCTCGTCGTTCGGGAGTTTGACCAATGCGGTCCTTGCCGGCTCCGCATCAACCCCGTGATACCTGCAGCGATCAGGGGATTCTCGGGGTCAATGGCTGACAATGCCGAAATAGCAAATGCGGAAACCTCGACGGAATTCTCCATCACCCCGCCGCCGGGCGGCACAGACCAGCGTGCCTCAGCGAGCCCGCCATCGGTTAGCGGTTCTATCTGGGCTGCAGCAGCCACCATTTTTGCCAGCGCGGAGGCCCGCTGGTCTTGACCGAAATAATGGGTCGTCAGTGCAAACAATGCGACTGCATCCGGCGATAATGTCTCCCGACTGTCCCACATCGCGTCCAAAGCGGCAGACTCACCCGCATCTGGCTTTGAGCGTCCCCCACGCGCAACCGAGATCGCATGTAGCATCCACGCACGGGGGCCCGGCGTAAGGCTTGGCTTTTTTAATGCTTCGCGCAACCAGGCAACGGCAGCATCAATCTTATCTTCGCGAATTCCAATTCCCGAGGCTTGGGCATTGCGCAGGCTCCAAACCACGTAGGCAGTCATCCACGCATCCGGTTTTCCGCCCCGGCACCATGCCCAACTTCCATCAGGACGCTGCTGCTCGTAAACCTGCTGGATACCTTTGGAGACGAGCTTCGAGAATACCTCAGCACCTTCGACTGCCGGATCGAGTTCGGGGTTAAGACGCGATGCCAATTGGTTCACAGACACGACGCCATCAGCCAGCGACCCGCTGAGGATCGCCGCAGGAACGAAACGCGCAATCGTTTGCTCAATATTGAGAGGACTCAAGCGTAAGAGTGATGGCAAAGATTCGAACGCTGCGTCTGCCAGTGTGGGAGCGACGGATACAGTCAGTTTTGACGATTCGGCCTCCCGTTTTTCCGGTAACACCGTTGCGATCTCCAAGCTATTTTTGCGAGCAATTTCTGCTGCGAACAAAGATTCCATTCTCCCCTGGTTCAAAATCGGAAGTGGCGATTGCAGCGCATATCCTTTCTCGCCGCTTTGAATATCAAATTTCAAATCCTGCGTTCCTGGAGTCAATGCAACTACCGGCCAGCTCACACCTTGGATCTCGTCCGGTCCCACCCGGAGGTCCCGATTCGCTTTTTCGATACGGAGGTGACCGGCATGCAACTGCGCTTGAACCCGCAAATTGGACCTAGTGCCATTACGAATGCTTGTCTTGATCGACGTTTCATCGCCTTGAATCAGAAATCGCGGCGCCATCATCTCTCCCGCAAGAGGCAACGCGGTTTGCACCTGATCTGTAAAGAATCCAAATCCTTCTCCGCGGGAGGCCACCCAAGCCGCAATGCGCCATTTGGCGATCGCTGCCGGAAAAGAAAACTCTGCGGAGGCCACACCATCGGTATTCGACTGCAATCCCGGTCGCCAGAGGGCAACCGTGCTATGAGATGCGCGCATCGACGGTCTCGCAGTATTCTGAGATCCCTTGATCGGGCGGACGGGAGACCCGCTGAGCGTTTGACCGAAACTACCGCCTGGGATCTCCGTAGCTGGGAAAGCATCGGGATGCGCCGAACGAAACGGCAACACATCACGCAACGCGCGCGTTTCAAACACAGTCTTAATTTCATTCAGTGAACTCGCAAGCGGCACACTCTGCGCACGCAATCCACCATGAAAAATATCGATTGGATCCTCTTGGTTGTCCGATGCGAGCGGGCCTGCCGCCGGATCGATGATACCCAACGTGACCTCGCCCTGCACGGGATTTCCATCCCCATCCGTTATCGTGAGCCTCGCCTTTTCAAGCGCTCCGGGGGCCAATGCGGTCGCCAAAGGCTCCATCCGCACATTTAGGCGATTTGCCCAATCGGGAAAACGGATTTCCGCCGTATCCTGAAGAAACTCACCGCTCCGCACCGTAGCAGCTTGCACAAACACATTGGGCGCAAACCGGGGATCATTCTTGAGCTGCACTAGTTTTGCATCACCTACGATATGGATCACCTCAGCACTATACAAATCCTGCCCTGCGCCCACGGTGAACAAGACATCGCGCTGCGTGGTGTCCGTGACGATCAATACATTGACCCCCTCACCCGCGCTCAAAGACTCGGGATTTGCGATAATTTGCAATCCATTCCCTCGGTAAGCCAGCACTTGAGTTGCGGCGCTACTCACCCAGAGCGCTGTCTGGCCGGTGACGGGAGGGCCATTATTATCCGAACTTTCCCAGACAATCCGGAAAAAGCCATCCGTTGCGGAGACAAAGTTAAATACAGCCTCACCAGCGGCATTCGTCGCGAGCGTGGTCCTGCTTACCTCCGTGTCAACGACATCACGAGATCTTCTGGTCCACCCATTTTCGCCCGATGGAGGAAATTGCGTTTGGCGGAGCTGGTCCAGCGCTTCTCCGCTGACCAGTCGCCCATCGGGGGACACCCAGCTTTCCGCCCAAGTCTCACGCCGGATGACAATCACACCCTCCGTACTTACCGGGGTGTCATTTGCATCGTGGGTCCGGATGAAAATCGCTGCCGTTGCATCCGGCAAAACCACCCGTTGTTGCGTCTTCAGAGTGACGAAATACCCGTGCCGCGCGACGACGAAATCCTGTCTTTCGGATAGCTCGCGCCCGGAGGCATCGCGCACGACCACAGCGACGTCATAAACCAAATCCACAGGAGAATCCGGTGGCGTTGGTATCTCAATGATTACGGATCCGTCCGGTGCCGTACGCATTTCATCTTGGCGAATCACGCGAGACTCGGCCATCCCGGCCACTTCGCTTGCGTACAGCGATTCACGCACCGTCACACGCACCAACGCATCAGAAACTCCACCGCCCAACGAGTAATCCGCCTGCATGCGAATCCGCAGAGTCTCACCCAATCGAACAGTCCGCCCGGTCTGGCCAGGCAGTTCCAACTCGATAGAAAATACGGGGTCCGGGGGCTCATCGAGTCGAAACAGGGTCGACTCGCCGATCAACTCGTCCCCTGAGTAGAATTCAATCGAGTAATCCCCAAGCACATGCGATGCATCCGAGACAAATTTCCCCCAGCCGCCTCCGAATTCCGTGAGCCGAAGTTCACCACGTGCCACGTCCGCCCCCACGGGATCAATGATGCGCCATTCGACGAGTTCGCCTGCCGGGGTTTTGAGTTGGTTTCCAACCATCTCGCGGGCTATCAATTTCCATCCGATCTCATCACCGGGCCGCACAAACCCGCGGTCAGTGATTACTTGAAATCGCCAGCCATCTGGAGCAACAAGTCCCTGTGCTGAATCCGCTGTAAGAAAAATGCTGGATCCGTCAGCATGCGCAAAAAGCAGCAAAGGCGATGATCCACGCGCCCCATCGGAGGCCATGTCAAATCGAAGCACTCGACTCTCCTCGGCTTTGGCATCAAGCGCCGTCCAGCGCCACACACCTTCGTTGCGTTCGGCGCGCCAGAGACGGGCGGTAGCAGTCGCCGATGCCTGTCCCGACTGAACGTCACACACCACTGCGACGGCCCAATCCGCTCCGGGCTTAAAAATTGCGGAAATTGTCGTTACGAGAATCAATGTTCGCGCGTTCAGCCCTCCTTTAGCGGTAGCCTCAAGAATATACACGCCAGGTTCTGCGATTGGCTCCATGAGGACCTCGCCCTCGACTGGCTCCAAGGATCGGGCCTGCCTGACGGCATGTTTCCATTGCCTTACAGCCTTCGCGTCTTTCAGGCTCACCGCGTCGATCCATGCGCCGGGTTCCGTCTTGTCATTCGGTTGAAATGCAGTTTCTAAATCGACACGATACAGCGTGAGGTCCACCGACGGGAGGTTCCGAGATCGGATCAAAACCATGGGTTCCGAGCCGGGTAGATAACTTTTGTCTGTAGTTAGATCCACCTTAGTCCGACGGAGTTCGGCAATTTGCGCGGCTGCCTCTTTCCCGTCGGGGGATTCCGCTCCGGCGAATTCTTTGAGATACCGTTGAAACAACCCATACGCACGCTGGAAGTTCGGCTTTAGGTCAAGGACACCGTCTGGCTTCCACTCGCTGGTCCCGGCGACAAGCGACCATTTTGCCAATCGAAACAAGGCAAATTCATAAACTGCGGTTCCCGGCCCCATGGCCACCACTTGCGACCATTCGCTTCCCGCACGCCGGAGCGAGAACGGGTCGCCCTGGTCAGCAAGCCATGCTCCAAGGAAAAAGTGGGCGCGAGCAGTGTTCTCATCGGATTTAGCAATTTGCAGTGCATTGGAAAGCACATCCAATGGCAACAATACGACGCGGTTTGACTCTCCCGGCGGGCCGGTCGCTTTCCATACAATTCCGAGATAGCGATTGCTGGCTAATTCCACATCCTCGGACGCTGCCCAGAACGTGAGCGCCTGTTGATATGCCTCCCATGCCCGTGGCCAATCCCGATCACTCGCCAACCATGAGTCCCCAATCGACTCCCATACTTCGGCACCGAGTTTGGAGTTCGGCTGCGATTCGGTAATCCTCAAAAGCGATTTCCTTGCTTCCTCCACACCTTCCTGCCCCGGCTGCGAGCGCCAAAGGGAATCAGCTAAAAAGAAATCTAGCTTCGGACGGTCGGCCTCTGGAGCTCCTTTGTCAGCGATTTGCTTCCATGCCTGGTAGGCCTCGGCATACGACCGATCCGAATATAACGCAGCTGCCCGGGCGCGGAGAGCGAGCGTAGCGTCGTCCGCATGAAGACTGGTCAGCACTGCGACCCAAGAAATTGCCAACAATGCTAACTGCCGGAGGTGGCGATTCTGGAAGCGACGCATGATTGCCCAAGGTTACCGGACGCAGTCGGATTTACAATTCTCGAAACACCTCGTTTTTGAGGTGGTTAATCTGCTCGTCAGTATGGGCTGCGCTCAGACTGATCCGCAGACGGGCACCTCCCTTGGGAACGGTCGGAAATCGCACTGCCGGAACCCAGAACCCGGCATCAAGCAGCCGTTCAGATGCCGCAACGGCCTCGCCGGCATCACCGATTAGCACGGGAATGATCGCGCTTTCAGCTTCGGCGGAACAGTTGCGAATATTCGCCCACAATCGATCACGCAGGCGCTCTCCGGCTTCTGAGCGGACGATTTCGATGGCCGCCGTTGCAGCAGCAGCGATAGCAGCGGGCGGTGCCGTGGAAAAAATAAATGCCCTCGCTCGATTGATGAGCCAATCGATCAAACAACAGCTTCCCGCGATATAGCCCCCTGACGCGCCGAGCGCCTTACCGAGCGTTCCCATTTGAAGTTCCACGCGGTCTGCGACACCACATTCCCAGGCAAGACCGCGCCCCTGCGCTCCGATGACGCCCATCGCGTGCGCTTCATCAAGCAGTAGCCATGCCCCATAGCGTTCTTTTAGTTCTACAATCTCCCGCAAGGGAGCGCGATCTCCATCCATGCTGAACACGCTTTCCGTAATCACCAGGATGTTTGCCAAAGGATGGGTTTTTCGCGCCCATCGAAGATGGTCTTCGAGCCGCTGGAGTCGGTTGTGAGGAAAAACCCGGAGTGTGGCGCCGCTCATGCGCGCCCCGTCCACAAGGCACGCGTGGCTCAGCTTATCTAGGATAATTACGTCACCCTTTCCTACGATAGCCGGAATCGTGCCGATCGCTGCAGCAAATCCATTGGCAAAAACAAGTGCCGCCTCGACCGATTTGAAATCAGCGATGGCATGCTCCAACTGCTCGTGGGGACGCTGCGTGCCGGAGATTAAGCGCGATGCTCCGCTTCCGACGCCCCATTCGTCGATGGCAACAAGCGCCGCTTCACGCAGTCGGTCGTCCGAGGCAAGGCCCAGATAGTCATTGGAGGAAAAGTTGGCCAACTCGCGGCCGTGCTGCCGTACGGTCGTGAGCTGCGGTGAGTCCACAACCCGTAGCCGCCGCCGGAGTTGCGCTTGATCGACCTCTGCAAGCCGTGAGGCCAGCCAACTGGAGAGGTCAGGCATCCATCAACCCCGCGTCATGGCTGCAAGCATTTCGCGAGTCGCCGCCTCGATGCCAACAGTCATCGCGCGAGACACGATGGAATGCCCGATATTGAGTTCGTCTAGATGCGGAATTTCAAGCATCAGACGGATGTTTTCGTAATTGATTCCGTGCCCGGCGTTCACGATGAGACCGAGTGCATGAGCACGCTCAGCAGCATCGATAAGTTTACGGAGTTCGGCTTGCTGAAGATCACCCGCCGCATTGGCAAATGCTCCGGTATGGAGTTCCACACACTCCGCCTGCAAACGGGCCGCTGCATCCACCTGCCCGGCATCCGGGTCAACGAACAAACTCACGCGGATGCCCTTCGAACGAAACGCAGAGACCGTACCTTGGAGCGCATCGAATCCTCGCGCGCAGTCTAA
>JBDNGG010000120.1:0-1965 GCA_041689405.1 Terrimicrobiaceae bacterium
ATTCGTGCGTTACTTTAGCCGCTTTACCACCCTTGAGCACTTCAACGTGGTAGACGCCACGTATGCCAGCATATTTACCCGTGCCGCCAATAATGGCGCCGGTATGTTTGTGACCTTCTTTTACAGGGTGCCCATGCTCAAATTGAACGATGTCCATCTTATAGATTGTGCCTTCAGGTAAAACACACTCAGAAGTGTAAGATCGGGCTGATTTTTGATTCGCTGAGTCAAGGGCAATAATTGTCGCTTGGGTATAGTATTCGCCAATGACAGGGCCATTTTGTGAAGACCTTACTATCCCATTGCGAACATAAATATCACCCAAAGATGGCCCTTGAGGTGCGGTGTCGATCATGTTCGGTTCGGCGATATCAGTGTAATAAACTAGGACCTGATCACCTACCTGATCACCTGCGAAAGCAGCAGCGCTCAATGATAGTGTAAGGGCGACAGTAAGGATGGCTTTTTTGCAGTTCATATGGCCTTTTTCGGAGATTTTTGGCTGGCTGTCAAGCCTTTTTTTCTGCTGGGCGGGCTGGCGAATTCCGATTTTTTTGCTCTTCAAAGAGATCCGCGTCAATCACCTTGCGTTCCACCAGCGCGAAGATCTCCGGATGGGTCAACGCCGAAATCGTCGGCAGTCCCTCTACGCCTTTGATTTTCTCTGCCACGCTGCGGGTGACCATCCCCCGGTCCCCTACGAAAATAACCTCCTTGAGCCCATACTCGCGCTGGAGTTCTGCGATTTTCTCGGGAACCGTCGAGGCATCCTTCGTGTTGCCGGGAAAGACTTCCACTCCGATTGGACAGCCTTCCTTACTGCAAAGCAAACCGATGACCATTTGTTCATGTCCTCGTTTTTTATCGCGATTGTAGCCGAAAGCCACGATGCCGCTGTGCTCGCAGGCTCCCTCGAAATAACTGCTGGTGATGTCGTAGAGGACAAGATGACCATCCTGAAGATGCTTTGAAGCTAAGGTGCGTTGGATTGCTTTTTGACGGCCGAGCAAGATGCGGGCGCAAAAAGTCTAGGCATCACATAATTGTTTTCAAAAGATTGCGATCCAATTGGAGTAGAACATGATATAAAATATTCATGCGTCATATTGTTGTGCCTGAACCTCTCTCACAAAACGGTCTGTTCGACAGCGAAAAGTTTGGCTGGTGGCATACGCAACTCGCTCCCGAGGCCTTTCGGCGACTGAGCAACGGGATGGAGGGACTCTTTCGCACAAGCATTTTGAAATTAATGCCCGCCGCAGAGGTGGGCGAAGTGTTCGATCCGCAGATTGGGCGTCCGACGAAAGAACTGCACGCCATGTGCGGACTATTGCTGCTGGCGGAGTATCGCAATTGGAGCGTGGAGCAGACCGCGAATGCATAGTGTTTTGACGCCTCGGTGCAGTTCGCGCTGAACCTTCCGCGCGACAACCAAAGCATCTGTGAGCGCACGGTGGACAGCTCCCGGCAATTGTTGCGGGAAAACGAAGCCGCCCAGGACATCTATGAAAAAGTTACGTCTGAGATCATTCGTGAGATGGGGCTGGCGATCAAAAAGCAACGTCTCGACAGCACGCACATCTTTAGCGACATGGCGAAGTTCGGTCGGCTCAAGCTGCTGGCCGTGACGGTGAAATGCTTTCTGACCCAACTCAAACGCCACCACGAATCGGGTTATCAAAGTTTACCCGAAACCCTGCGGGAACGCTATGCGGCGAGCGAAAGTCGGCTCTTTGGTTCGGGAACCAAAACTCGGCGTCCCTACGAGGAAAGCATTCAGGAAGTGGCCGAAGACCTGGCCATGCTGATTGGCGGCTTTGCCGAAGACGAAAACGGACAGAGCGCACGGGTATTGCAAAATTCCTCGGATCCCGAAGCCGGATACGATGGTCATAAGGGGCCGGGTTATCAGGTGCAAATCTCCCAAGCCTACGACACCGGAGAAGAAGGCCCCGGGCTCATTGA
>JBDNGG010000121.1:0-5065 GCA_041689405.1 Terrimicrobiaceae bacterium
CTTTGCACTCTCGTCTCCGAGCAATTATCATGAAGAACAATGACTTTTCTCAACTGGTTGCCAGCATAAAACAGGCTGGTGACATTCGAAGCGGCGCTAGTAAACCAAGCCGAACAACAAAGATATCGATACCTGATGTTCAAGAGATTCGTGGCGGTCTTGGTCTGAGTCAGGCAGATTTTGCTCTTATGATTGGAGTGAGTCCACGGACTATCCAAAACTGGGAGCAGAAGCGTCGAGAACCGGAGGGGCCTGCAAAGGCTCTACTCATGGTGACAGCACGTAATCCTAAAATGGTTCTTGAGGCTCTCCACGGTTAATAGATTGCCCATCAGAGCGATCCACCGAATGGCTACCCGTGTCACGCCCGATGCTTGGTCGCTATCGCTCCCTGCCATCGGTCGCGCCACGGCTACCCATCGGTGATCGCGGACGTTAGGCGTTGCTCGCGCACACCGAGAATGAAAGCCTCGAAGAACACTTTACTCTACTTGGTCGCCGGCATCGTCAGCGGCGCGCTCTGGTTTTTGCTTGCACTGCTATTCGACGACGGCTGGGGCATTCCGCCCGGTGCCGTTGGTCGCATTGCCGGAGTTAGCTGTGCCGTTGTCACTGGCATACTCATCTCCTTCCTATTCCGACCGGCATTTCGACGCGTTCCATTGCTCGCGTTCATTCTTCTGCCTTGCGTCACCTTGCCGCTTGCTCTCGTCTCCTTCTCGTTCCTTCTCTGGCTCAGTCGCCTCGCGCTCGGCATCCAGTTTTCTCCTCCTCCCGTTGGCGGAGACCTGCGGCTGCTTACCGAGTCTTATCTCATTTACGGTCTTCTCGGCAGCGGTCCTGTCCTCTACATTCTCGCTCTACTCAACCAGTATGCGATGCGCTCACTACTCAACCGCAACGCCGAACATTAAAGGGTGTAGCGGAGGCGAGGAACGAGCCCTCCGACTGCACCCCTGGAACCATGCGATCCACCGAATACCTACCCGCTGGCACGCCGAGTGCTTGGTCGCTTCGCTCCCGGCACTCGTCGCGCCAGCGGTCCGATGCCGGTGATCGCGGACGTTCGGGAAATATAAGTTGACGCCATTTACGGTATAGTTATTATCCTTTTGTGGAGTTTGAGTATGATCCTGCAAAAAGCAAAATTAACGTCGAGAAGCATGGTATTAATTTCGATCATGCGAAGTTTCTGTGGCTTGATGAGAAGCGCATTGTGGTTCCTGCTCGTTCGATCACGGAACCAAGAGAAGCGATCCTCGCACAGCATGATGGAACGCTTTGGACTGCAATCTACACGATGCGAGGGGATTCTATCCGCCTCATATCAGTAAGGAGATCAAGAAATGAAGAACGAGAAGGCTACAATAACCGCTGAAGAATTGGATCGGCGATTTGACGACGGTGAGGATATCAGCGATTTCCTCGACTGGGAGAGTGCGCGTCGGCCTGGTCTCCAACCAAGAAGGGTCAATGTCGATTTACCGAGCTGGATGATTTCCGAGCTTGATAAGCAGGCTTCCCTCATCGGAGTCACTCGCCAATCCATAATTAAGGTCTGGTTGAGCGAGAGAATCAAAACAGAAAAATCCGAACAAGGCGGACCACTCAACGCTCACCCGCGTCACGCCTGATGCTTGCTCGTTCCTTGCGGCATCAGTCGCGCCACGGGCAAGCGTGAGTGACCTTGGACGTTCGCATGAAATAATTCCTTGCACGACATGTGGTATTGCAAACGCTACCACATGTGCATTTCGTCGTCGATACAAGCGTCATGGTTGCAGCTCTCCGGTCCAAGAGAGGTTCTTCCAACAAAGTCTTGCGTCTTATCGGACTTGGCAGTCTCACCTTCTCGACTTCGGTGGCCGCTGTCCTCGAATATGAGGATGTTTTACACCGGCCCGGCAAGGTCCCTGGATTCACGACGGAGCAACTTCAAAATTTTCTCGATGATATCTGCTCTGTGGCTTTCCATCAGGACATCTTTTTCACCTGGCGGCCAACTCTTTCCGATCCAAATGATGAGATATTTCTCGAACTCGCTGTTGCTGCGAGAGCCAGTCACCTCGTCACCCACAACAAAAGAGACTTTCGCTCAGCCACTTCCTTTGGATTACAGATCGTGACCCCATCGGAACTTCTACAGGAGATACAACCATGTCCACATTAAGCATCAGATTACCCGATTCAATCCACCGTGAGGTGCGCGAACTTGCCAAAGAGGACGGAGTTTCCATCAATCAATTTATCTCATTAGCTCTTGCACAGAAGGTCTCGTCTCTCCGCACCGTCGAATACCTCAAGCATCGGGCCACGCGTGGTTCCGCTGATCATTTGATATCGATTCTTGATTCAGTTCCTGATGGCGAGCCCGACGAATACGACAGAATGAAATAGCGCGAACCATGCGATCCACCGAATGGCTACCCGCTGGCACGCCGAGTGCTTGGTCGTTACGCTCCCGGCACTCGTCGCGCCAGCGGTCCGGTGCCGGTGATCGCGGACGTTCGGCTGAAAATAACATAAGTCGCCATGAGTTACCCAATTGATCCCAATCAGCCTTCCGAAGCGTTCCTTCGTGCGCGCAATATCGCGGGCGTCCGGCTTCAGGAGATGTTCAAACAGTATGGAGGACACGTCGACACCCGGCATGACTATCGATGGATTAAGTCTGATCTTACATGGCCTTCATTCGACCACCTGACCTTTGCTTACAGAAATCAGGTATTTTCTGTCTTGATCGACCTCATCCAAGACGGCCAATCACGATTGTCCCGACAAGAGATCACAAGATGTGTTGAAGCCTGTTCGGAACACAATCTCATGCCATGTTCCTTCCCAGTCAATGCGCAGGGTTTTTCGCCTCTCGCCGATGGATGGAATCTTCTGCATTTGGAAAGCCGAAGCATAATGACACCCGAAGACTGTGTGGATGACGTCCAGATAGAGATGTCCGAATGGGAACTGCGCAGTTTTTGTATTCAGATTGCGCGAGACCACATTCAGAAGATCAAGCAAAACAACATTCTTTCGTATTGCGATGTAGTTGGAATCGATCCGCAAATCTGGTTTGATGATATTGACGGCAATCGTTCTTGGGTGCTCGTGCGGCATTATCATCGACTGACAGGAGACGAGGCTAAAGAATCTATGGGGATGGAGAAATCAAATCCTCAACTTGCCCCATATGATGGCTACCTTGCCGCCATTTCACTAGCCTGTTCTGAGCCTTTTGCTCGCGACTTAGATTCAAAGTCCATCCCGCTGTCGAAGCGCTTTGACGGCTCTACTCCGATATATCGTGGCGATGGATTTTATGTGAGTTTCAAAGGACTTGAGCGAATCTGTGTCGCATGAGAACAAAAAAATGAAAACAGCCGAACAAGACGGTAATGGACAACCGCCTCCCCTCCCCGAGTTTGCATGATCACCGTAGCTACAACCCTTAACCCGCAGTCGAAGGTGCGCTCCCGGTAGGCGGTGCCAGACTTATGACGTTCGGCAAAATCATAACCTTATGCGATACCACATCTACGGACGTTCGACGAAGAAATATGAATCTACCTAGTCTTGAGAATATCGGAGGCAGCTTAAACGCAAGCGGGACTCGCGGTCTTAATCTTCCCAAACTCCGTAGTGTTGGAGGTGACTTTGTAGTAGACGGAACCGGATTGGAGCATTTACCACCGTTGCTCGAGCATATAGGCGGCAATGCATTAATATCACGTGCCGATCCTACAACATTGCTTAACGATTTAGTTGCCGCGAAGAAATCTGGCGTTTTGAAAGGAGATATATTCGTTGATGGTGGTCTATACGATGCGAGCGCAACGAGACCATTTTTGAAAAAATGGTGACACCTATCAGCCTCCCAATGTCGATGATCTCCCGTCGCTCCAACCTCCACCCCGTGTTCAACGCTCGGACTCGATGGTGGGTCGCCTGCGCTCAAACACTGCTACAAAGAAATGAAAATCCACAAAACCACTCAACCGCACGATCTTATTCCAGACCTTAAGGCGGGCCGCATCCACGTAGTTGGTTTTGCTGAACTAGGCATGGCATTCTTTCGTGACTACTTGGTTTTCGCATTCGAATTCAGTCTCGACGACGCCATTTCACTTTGCCGCCGAATAAACAATGCTGATGAGACGGGAACGATTTGGCCTAAAGGCAACTTGACAGGAATGCCCGTTCGGTTCTTTCGAGAGCCATTAACTGAGTGTAGCATGTCAGCATTCAGAAAATGCTTGAGAGATTGTTTTGTTGCCAACAGGGACTATTGCAAATCTGAAGAAATAATTTTTAGATTTGATTGCGCCATACAAAACAAAGACATTATTGATCGAGAGGTTTGTGAGATGGCCCTATCTACAAGCGATGACGCGGCATTAAAACGTATTACCCTGATTTTCGATGCAGTCTAAAGCTACTAGCAGAAGTCGAACAAGTCGAGCCACAGCAACCGCCACCAGCCGCCCTGTCAGCAACATAACCCGTAATATGAACCTTTTCTCCCGTCTCAACGTGCGCCCCCCTAGTGGCGGTGCGTGCTCTTTGACGTTCGGATAAAATATAATGCGCTCTTTTAGCGCCACTTTTTTGGCTCTTCGCTGAATTGACTGGGTAGGCGCCGGAGGCGCGGTGGGATTAGAGGGGGGAACCGCGTTTCCCCCCAACCCCCTCCTCTTGGGGGAACAACTGGAATACCGTCGGCGGATCGGGTAAACGTCTGATCTATGGAAGCCAAGGAGTTATTTACGATGGCGCTACATCTCGGAGAGCAGTGGCGGGTGCAGGAGTGTGAACTGCGGCGCGAGGAGGGACTCCTGCGCCTGCATATTGGTTTTGTGCGCGGCAGTAAATTTGCTGCCCCCGGGCTCGACCAATAGCTTGAACTGCCCGTGCATGACACCGTCGAACGGCGCTGGCAGCATCTCAATTTCTTCCAGTTCCGCACGGAGCTCGTTGCGCGGGTGCCACGGGTAAAAACTCCCGACGGACAGGTTCGTCAGGTCGAAGTGCCGTGGGCTCGGCCCGGCAGCGGTTTTACGTTGCTTTTGGA
>JBDNGG010000122.1:0-2190 GCA_041689405.1 Terrimicrobiaceae bacterium
CAAGGGGGAAGGTGTCACTTTTTACTTCACCCGCCAATACTACTCCCGACTCCGGCCTTTTCGCTCTCCGGCCCTCTCCCTATCGGCCTTGGCGTTCCTCTCCGGTTTTCATAAACAATCTCTCCAGATCAAGAGTCCTGATCCTGCGCTCCAAGTGTGCAAACCAACCAACAACGGCATTGGCTCGTTTTGTTGCGGCGCAACCCAAGCCATGGCGGGTTGCTCGCTGGCGTCAATCGAGCTCCTCACACAAATCCGCCGCACCTCTGGCGGCCAATCCTCAGGAGACCGAGGAGATGGGGATCTACCGGCAGGCCGCATAGGGTTGATGCGAACAAATATTCAAAACTCTCAACAAAATATACACGAAGCCCAATACTGTATGCCCCCCCTTTCCGTAAATCAAGCCAACCGCCAGTGGTCACGAAAATACGTCAGTCACGCCTCACCTACCCAAGGTTATTTCCTCGCGATCAAAGGAAAGCGGCTAGAACACCTGACCACCTCTTCGCCCCTTGACCCATTGTTCGGAGGCGCAGAGAATTTTATTATGTCCGAAAGTTGTTCCGCATCATCTCACTCCCCGAACTCTCAAATCCGGGTCCGTGAGCTATTCGTCCCGGACCGACTGGCCATCGCCATTACCTCGATGAAACGAATCGGGGATAAAATCTATTTGGGCCTCACGGGAGGATCCCGGCTACTGGCCGTTTACGATGTCGCGACTGATGAAATCACCATGCTCGCGGAGATTTGCCCATGGATCGGCGCCCGCGGTTATTGTGGAAAATTCCACAACGCCATGGGTGTGCTTCAGGATAATTCTTTGCTACTCGGAGAATGCAGTCACCTCACTTGGGACGGTCTACCGGTCACAGCTGACTACTTCAAAACGGAACTTCCCGAACGGATGTTGGCACGGAAGCGGGCGCAGGGGTTTTCCGACATTGGCTACACAGATTTTTGCCTGCCGGACCTCGATGGCTGGGACCGGCGCACCATGGATCCAGGTGGTCGCATTCTGCGATACGATCCGGCGGCGGATACCGTAGAGGAATTCTGCTCACTTCCCCCGCTAATGTATGCGCAATCCCTGCTCGTCGATGCGACAGGCGTGCATGCGTTCGGCCATACCATCCCAGATAATCATTTTTACCATATAGACCTGCAAACCCGAAAGTTGACCGATCATGGACGCATCTCTGATTATGCCTTCCATCACATGGTCGTCGCCCCGAACGGAGTTTGCTACGCCGCCTGGCTGGACCGCGCTAATGGTTCCATGAAATTGCTCCGCTTCGACCCGAAAACAGAAAAACTTGAGCACACCAGTCGCGTCATCCTGAGGGATCCGGGTTCCAAAATCGCCGGCAATCAAGGAGTGGATTACTGGCTCGTCGCTCGCGACGGCACGATCTACATGGGAACCGTCGCCAATTCACTTTTGTTCCGTTTTGATCCCCTCACTCAGGAGTTCTCTCTGCTCGGGCGGCTCGCCGAAGGTGGCCGCGTCACATCCATGGATGAAGACGACGACGGCATTCTCTGGATCAGCGCCGGGTATCCTCACACCCGATTGATCCGCTTTGATCCGCACACCCCCGGACCAGAGGCTATTAAAGATTGCGGTCCGATCAATCCCACCTACGAGCGCTGCTACGTCCATTCCTCCTGCCTTTACCAAAACAAACTCTATCTCGGCGAAACGGATGGGTTTTCACCCTCGCTTCACATTGTCGATCTCGACAGCGTGCGCTAACTCGGTGCCAGGTTTTTCATCAGTCATCTCTCTCAGTTTTCAGGCGAGGGATCGCGTGGATGCCAAAGATCCAATTCAGCTAAGGTCAGTTTCCGATTAGTATCATGCGACCAGTCCGATGGAAGCGGTTGCGCCTTCCCCGGAACGCCTATGACTAGACTCAGAGGCGGCACGTCTTTCGTCACCAATACTCCGGCAGCACCAAATCCGGCTCGTGGCTCCCGAATGAATACTGATTCCGATTGAGCTTCACGCAGCAATGGTTGTGAGAAGAAAAGCACAATACCTGCTCGGGCGAAATACCCAGCACCTCGCCCACCCGCTCCCGCGCGATACTTCTAAAGCGGTAATAATGGGTCATAAAATGGGAGGTCAAGACCGCCCCCAGAAGATCTCCATCTCGCAGCAAGAAAATGCTGCTCGTGAGAGGC
>JBDNGG010000123.1:0-4565 GCA_041689405.1 Terrimicrobiaceae bacterium
AGAGAAACTTGGGAATAGTGAATTTTGCATCGAACGTCTGCGCCACACGGTAAGCTCTATCTGAACCAAACCAGTGTGTTCCGCAAAATAATCAAAGAAGTTGTGTAGAAAGCTCAGGGTTGGCACCACCGGCTAATTTCCTAATGGACCCTCCGGGTCTTAACTGAACATGCTCACCCACCGAAAACAGCGAAGAGCCTGCGTGTCGGGCAAAACTCCGGGCCCATTATCCGTCACGCTTTTCCGATACAGTTTAGGTCCTCAAACGACTGGATCAGACGCTTGGTGAATGTTCCTTCTCCGGCTGCAAGCCATGCGCGCGGGTCGTAATACTTTTTATTCGGACTGTCGGGGCCATTGGGGTTCCCAATCTGGCCTTGAAGGAAGTCGTGGTTTTTTGATTCGTATTCGCGAATTCCGTCCCAGAACGCCCACTGCAGGTCGGTGTCGAGATTCATCTTGATAGCGCCGTATCCGATGGCCTCCCGGATTTCCTCGCGAGAGGATCCGGAGCCGCCGTGGAAAACAAAGTTCACCGGCTTCGGGTCTGTGCCCAATGTTTTTTCGATGTAGTTCTGCGAGTCCTTGAGAATCATCGGCTTGAGCTTGACATTCCCCGGCTTATACACGCCGTGCACGTTGCCAAATGCTGCGGCGACGGTGAAGTTCGGGCTGATCGGCAGGAGTTTTTGGTACGCCTCAGCCACTTCCTTGGGCTGTGTGTAAAGCCGGGATTCGTCCACGTCGGAGTTGTCCACTCCGTCTTCTTCGCCACCGGTGACACCGAGTTCGATCTCCAGGGTCATTCCCATTTTGGCCATGCGCTTGAGATACACGGCGCAGGTTTCCAGGTTTTCCTCCAGCGGTTCCTCGGAGAGATCAAGCATGTGGGAACTATAAAGCGGACGGCCGGTTTTAGAAAATTGCTCTTCGCTGGCGGCGAGTAATCCCTTCACCCATGGCAACAGTTTCTTGGCGCAATGGTCTGTGTTAAGGACGACGGGCACGCCGTAAGCTTTGGCGGCGGCATCAACGTAGTGGGCACCGGCAATGCCCCCGAGGATCGGCCCCAATTGCGCTTCCTTGCTCACGCCCTTGCCAATGAAAAATTGGGCACCCCCGTTGGAAAATTGGATCATCATTGGCGATCCAACCTCCCGCCCGGCTGCCAGCGCTGCATTTACGGAATTCGTGTTGATGCAATTTACCGCCGGGAGCGCAAACGCATTCGCCTTAGCGTAATCGAGAAGTTCTTTGACCTCGTCCCCAAAAAGGACGCCGGAGCGAAAGCGATGCGAGCCTAGCATAGTAGGTTGATGAATGATGGATTGTTGCGAAAATGCAGGTGTCCAATCGGACACGATATTCTGCACGGGAGGAATTAAAGCGGATTTCGTGCCGGTAGTCGATGCTCGAATCCCGGCAATTGCGCCGGGATAAAATTCCTCTTGGGGTCTGTGTGAATCCGGTGTGGGGTGAAGCAAAAGTGGAATTCTATTTTGGTTCTTCGCTATTTCCAGTGGGGTTACGACTCCGTCAACCCACTGGAAATAGCGAAGAACCTTTTCGGGCGTCTTGGTATGGTTATCCACCACTCGGGTCACCGTGCCACCTTGCAGCAAAAAGATCCCCCGATAATCCCCGCCACGCGCCTCCAGACCACTGACACAAAATGCAATGCGGCCACCACCAACCACCGGAGCACTGCTAATGTCCTTGATCCGGATGGCATCCGGTGACACTGAGGCCTGATTGAAAACCACCTCCACGGGCAGAATATCCGATTTGCTGAGTGCTTCACGTTGAATCCGCTCGATTCCCGGACGCTGTCAAGAGCACGAAAAACAATCGATTTTTTGTCCATCCATGGCTGTCCCCGCAAATACGATATGACCGAGCCATCCGGCAGGACGTCCCCAATACTCACGAGACGACGAGTGGTCCGTTTGAGTTTCCGACCCAGCCCGGTGGCGAGGCCGCTGACCGGCGGCCGGATTGGATCAAATCACTGATCGCCTCTGGAGTATGACCCGAACCCTTGCGCGTGAGATTACGCCGACATCTTCATTGAGATCACAAAACAAGGGCGAATGATGCCGCAGGATGACATTGCAGTGGCGGCCGCCGCACGAGCAGTGGGTTTTGGCGTTCTCGTTGGCTCAGGTGATGAGGCCCACTTTCGCTCTGTGTCGCAACCTGGGGTCGCCGTTCTCCTTCCGGCTGGACGTTGAGCAGATGGATGGAATTGCTACCTCAGTAACTGATAACCATCCCACCCAAAATAGTTCCACCTCTACGAGGTTAAGCAACAATTGCAGCAATAAATACAGAAATATTGTATTCCTTTTTTCTAATTAACGGAATACAATCGGGCTATGGCTGATACCTACACAATAAAAACTGCTCAACAAAAGTTTTCCTCTTTGGTGGAGGAAGCCGCCGACCATCCCGTAACGATCACTAAGCAAGGGAGGGCGGTGGCGGTGCTAATATCGATCGAACGGATGGAGGCGATCGGCGAGACCATGGAACTCCTGGCCGATCCGAAGGCGATGGACGCGATTCGGAAGCACCGCAAAGGAACGGCGATCTATCACGACGTTTCGGAACTCGATGCACTGTGATCACGGTCCGAATCCAAGAAGAAGTGATCGACTATCTTCGTCGTTTGGCTCCGCAACCTCGCCGCGCGCTACGCTTGGCAATTAAAAACTTGGCCGACGAGACCGGCGACATCAAACCGCTTGCCGATGAACTGGAGGGTTTCTACCGCTTGCGAGTGGGTTCTCATCGTGTCGTTTTCGAATACCAAATAATCGAAGGAAGTCGGGTGATCACCTGCGTCTTCGCCGGGCCACGCAAGTGGATCTACGAAGTCTTCCAAAGCCGTTTGCTCGAGTGACTCGAATGCAGAGATTGAGTTCCGTAGAATCCGGATCGGTCACTGGCAATTATAAATTGATGCGTCTCGCGCAAAGCCGCCGTGAACGGACGGAATCCAAACTGACCAATCGTTAGGTGCCACCACTCGAGGTCGTCGTTCTCCTTCCAGCTGCGGGGTGAATCGATGTCCGAGTCAAGAACGGAGCACCACTGGTATTCAAGGAGCAGCATTCCAAGGGGGTTCGGCAAACGGGCAACTCCTGGCTCTGAACATCATCCCCGAACCCGGCGTTATCCTCTCAAACAAGCCGCCTGATCCGTAAATAGCATAATCGTCCTCTCTGACATCTATGACTCTATCCCAATTTTCACGATTTCACCGCAAGGGCAGGAAAAAGCTTAAGTTGATCTGCCCTAGGGTGTTGTCTCTGTCGTGGTTTGAAGGAACTTCTGATACATACTCAGGGTCCGAAGGCGACCTACGGCATATTTGATGGCGTTGGACGTGGCGTCAGCAAAGAAGACAATTAGGATCCCGTCTTCGTGATCCAAGAAATTGAATTTCAACTTTCTCGAGTAGTCCGCTGCCGCGACATTCATGTCTACAGCATCCGCTGAGACTGCGTAAGTCTTTGAAATCGCTCCATAGGGGATGCTCTCGGGAGTTTCATTCCCTACAGAAAAAGTGAGCGGTTTAGCCGGGATACCGTTGATAATTGTTACATAGCGGCCACTGCCTCTTGGCTGCACTTCCGACCGAATCAATGCGGCTCGCGTTATATACTTCGAATCGAATGGAGAGAACCCTAAGGTATCCTCGTTTTCCGGCGTTCGCTCGACTTTCAAGAAATCTCCGATCACTGTCACGACGTAACTGTTGCCCGCGCTGAAAGGGTCAAATGACTTCAAAGTCGTTCCGTCCGTATTCGAGACTGCTTCGATGGTCATTGCCAGATCAACACTGGCCCCTCCAGAAATCTGATTGCCTTGACGCAGGTCTGGATAGGAGTCCTTCCCGTCAATCTTTATGGAGACCAGCTCAAGCGATGCGCCGTTGATGAAATGCACGCTCGTGGTCGGAGGTTGGTCAGCACCGGATGTGCTTGAATGGAGAAGGAAGAAACTGAAAGTAAATGCCATCAGAAGAATATGCGGCTTCATCGTTTAGTAGATATTTCGGCGATTCACGACCACTGGCTTCAAGCTGAATGCTCCCTGACTGCCGATTACGCGCAGTTCAACAAGCGCTTCAACGGCAGAGGTGGCGATGACACTTCCAGACGGCTGTTTGCGAACCAGCCCAACAGACACGATCTTGTAAGCGGCCCCGGAAAAACTGAAGGTGTCGTAGGTTCTAGCGAAGAGCTCCTCACGTATTCTATCCATCACGAGCGTGTCAGTTTTGCTTTGCGCATAGTCTGGACTAAACGCTGAGAAAGAGGCATCTGAGCCCTTGAACCTGTTATCGAAGGCATACATCACCTTTTGGAGGTCGCTAGCAGAAGTGTAGGGGCGGTTCTTAATGACTTCGTCAGCGATCTTGTAGGCCCCTTCCGAGGTTACCTTGGGGGGTGGCGTGAGGCCTTCGTCCGACATGAGAGTTATATCAAAGAAAACTGACGCGAGGACATCTCTGTGGGCGGTATTGATGTTAATTCGGCCTTTTGAACGAGGAAGATCTG
>JBDNGG010000124.1:0-6760 GCA_041689405.1 Terrimicrobiaceae bacterium
CTAAAAAGATCTCCTCCCGCCGATCTCCTCGATTCATCACATGGTAAAGTGCTCCCTCATATTCGATTCTCAGCGCTCTCGGCATTCAATCACTATCCCTTCCACCATCAAATGTGTCAATATGAATGACCGACCCCTTTGCTGAATGACCGACCCCTTTGCCCTCACGAACTCCTGCCTCTGTCTCCCGATACGTTTTGGTCTCCTCAGTCTTCTTCTAACCCACAGATTTGTTTATAGAGCCCCTAACTCTCTCTCGCTCCCAATATCGAGAAATCTCCCATCGCGGAAAAACCCGATCATTCGCTTAAAACAGTGGCATTCAGGCCTGGTAACTTACGGTCTCCACGGCTTTGCTGTTTGATCTTCGCTGTCTTCCACAGAAAACAGCGAAGAACTCAGGCATTTATGATAACTCTTTGCGGCTTCGTGTGAGTCTCAGGAATCGTATTTTCCTTTCTCGGATAGCCCTTGGCGGGCTTTCTGTCTTTGGCGCGAAATGCCCTTTTTTAATGTGTTTGCCCTGCCGGAGAATCAGTGATCACTTGCGCGCAGTGGTTCGAATCACGTAAGGTCTCAGGTTCTGCCATGACTCTCGACTTCACCAAAATGAACGGCGCCGGCAATGATTTTGTCGTCGTCGACAACCGCGATCTGTTGCTCACGCTCAGCACCGGTCAGATTGCAGCCCTCTGCAACAGACATCGCGGGGTGGGCGCGGACGGGCTCCTCACGGTGGAACCCGCTCAAACTGGCGCCGATTTTCGGATGCGGTATTACAATGCGGACGGCGGAGAAGCGGAGATGTGCGGCAATGGTGCCCGGTGTTTTGCCCGCTTTGCCAGCCGCCTCGTGGGCACCCGGCAGCAGGCGGTGCGATTTGAGACGCAGGCTGGAGTTATCACCGCGGAATGCCTTGGCGAGCACGTGCGTCTGGGCATGAGCGATCCGCACAGCTATTCGCCGCCGACCGGAATTCAAGTAAATGGACGCGAACTGAGCATTTCCTTTCTCAATACGGGCGTGCCGCACGCCGTCGTCGAGGTGGCTGACCTCGCGTCGGTCGATGTGCGTGCCGATGGATCCGCAATCCGTCACCACGCGCACTTTGCACCCCGGGGAACCAATGTGAATTTTTTGTGTGCCGTCGGACCCGGACACATCCGGGTCCGAACCTACGAGCGCGGTGTGGAAGATGAAACCTTGGCCTGCGGAACTGGAGTTGTAGCCTGCGCATTGATTCATCACGTGGCGACCGGCACTCCATCACCGGTATCTGTTGAGGTCAAAGGGGGCGACACGCTTATGGTAGGGTTTTCGGCGACGGGTGGAGTCGGAGCGTTTGGTTCGGTGACACTTACCGGACCGGCGGACTTTGTATTTAACGGCAGTATTTCTATTTCTTGATTTGTATGTTTGAAGGCGCACACACGGCACTGGTTACTCCATTCAAAGACGATGCGTTCGATGAGTTGGCGTTTCGGAAGTTAGTTGAATCACAAATCTCAAATGGCATCTCCGGGATTGTTCCCGTGGGCACCACCGGTGAATCGCCGACGCTTGACTACGATGAGCATCACCGGGTCATCGAAGTAGCGGTGGCCTCCGCAAACAAACGCTGCCTCGTCATCGCAGGCACAGGCTCTAATTCAACCCGAGAGGCAATCAAACTCTCTCGGGAAGCGGAAGCTCTTGGAGCCGACGCCTGCCTGTTGGTGGCTCCCTATTACAACAAACCCTCACAGGAAGGACTCTATCGTCACTTCCGAGAGATCGCAGGGGTCCTCTCGATCCCCTGCATGCTATACAGCATCCCCGGGAGGTGCGGAGTCGAGATCGGCGTGGGCACGGTCGCACGTCTTGCCGCCGATTGCCCGAATGTCGTCGCCATCAAGGAGGCTGGGGGGTCAGTCGAACGCGTCAACCACCTCCGCTCGGTGCTGCCCGCATCTTTTGAAATTTTGTCCGGTGATGACTCGCTCACTCTCCCGTTCCTGGCTTCCGGAGCAGTGGGTGTTGTCAGCGTTGCATCAAATATCATACCGAAAGAAGTCAGCGACCTGGTGGCGGCATGGTCGGCAGGCAACGTGGCTGAAGCGCAGCGGCTGCATCAGAAATTTTATCCGTTATTTAAAGATCTCTTCATCGAACCGAATCCCGTTCCAGTAAAATTCGCCATGAGCCGATCTGGAAAAATCACGCCGGATGTCCGACTGCCGCTATGCGAAATGGCAGACGCCACCCGCGAAAAGTTGCTTGCCACGCTCGAAGCGTGCGGGCTGTAGCCCCCGTTTTTTTCATCATTATGACTCAACCACTTCGACTGATGATCCTGGGTGCCCGAGGGCGCATGGGCCAAGCGCTCATATCTTGCGCTGCGGACGATCCGACTCTTTCAGTGACCGCCGAGATCGATGCCGGCGATGATTTTGCTTCTGCATTGTCGGGATGCGATGCGGTGATCGATTTTGCGCACGCGTCCGTGACGCCGGCGGTGGCGGCAGCATGTGCGGCAGCGGCAAAGGTTCTGATTATCGGCACAACCGGTCATGATGAACCTCAACGTGCAGCGATCCGAGCAGCAGCAGAAAAAACCCCCGTTGTCTTCGCCCCCAACTACAGCGTTGGCGTGAACACGTTGTTTTGGTTGACGCAAAAAGCAGCTGAAATTCTTGGCCCAGAATTTGACCTTGAGGTCGTTGAGATGCATCACCGGTTAAAAAAGGATTCCCCTTCCGGCACCGCGCGGCGGCTTGCAGAGATACTCACAGAAGTCAGGTCCTTATCCTACGAATCGGACGTCGTGCATGGCCGGGAAGGTATGGTGGGTGAACGCACCCAGACCGAAATCGGAATGCATGCCATTCGCGGAGGTGATGTCGTCGGCGACCATACTGTGATCTTCGCGAACACGGGCGAGCGCATTGAGCTTACCCACAAAGCATCCTCCCGCGACACATTCGCCAATGGCGCGCTGCGAGCAGCCAAATGGGCCATGCATCGGGAAGCCGGGCTGTATGACATGCAGGACGTGCTAGGTCTTCACTAACACTGCATCCGAATGCGTGCGGCCATCGCTATCGGCTCCAATCTTGGCGAGCGGGAAAACCATATCCGATCCGCGATCACGGGAATTCGTAAGCTCTCGGCACCGGATCAGCCATTTCTGGTTTCACGATTTTACGTAACGACCCCGGTGGATTGCCCCATTGGATCTGGTGACTTCGTGAATGCTGCCGTGGAAATCTCTCCATTACTTGCTCCGATTGATCTGATGCGCACACTCAAGGCCATTGAGGCTGTGATGGGACGTCCCGATATCCGCGCGATTAACGGACCGCGCCCGATTGACCTCGACATTATCTACTATGGGGATTTTGAGACTATTGATCCCGAGCTGACGTTACCCCATCCCAGGGCATTGATCCGGCGCTTTGTGCTTGCACCCTTGGCTGACATCGTGCCCGATCATATTTTTCCCGGAACAACTCGGACCATCCGGGACCAACTCGCCCACCTGCCGGCAGACAATACCCTGCGACTCCTATGAAATACGCTCACACTTTCTGGATAATGGCCATCATGTGGAGCGCAATTTTGCTTCCTTCCGTTCAAGCGGAGTTGCCTCCGTCCGCATACGAAGAAATGCAACAGAAGGCATCCGATGTCTTTAGGATCAACGTCCTCCAGGTGTTGAAATCCGTAACGGACGACCCTCACAAGACGGAGATTCGAATCGTGGCGGATGTGTTAAAGGTTGGCCGATCCGTCGCAAAGATCCGCGCGGGAGAGCTTATTACGATCCGATATTTTGTTATCGAGCGCCCTCTCGGATGGGTTGGTCCAGGAGAGGTTCCGATTCCGGACGAGGGGGCCGAGGTGCCCGCATTCCTGACATCCAGTCCAGAGTCCACGGATTACACTCCCGCAGCCGGAGCGATGACTTTCAGCACCTTCCGCTAACGCCCTCCATCGCACACCAGCGACTGGTCCACCATGAATAACCGCGCAGCCCTTATTCGGCGCTCCGCCAATCAGCTTGTCCTGATGGGAGTGGCACTCAATGCCACGCTCGCAGTGATCAAGGTTTTGAGCGGAATCTGGGGAAATTCCAATGCACTCATTGCGGATGGACTGGAGTCCGCGATGGACATCTTTAGTTCGTTTCTCATCTGGGGTGCGTTGCTCTACGCCGGGCGCCCGCCCGACGAACAGCATCCGTATGGCCATGGAAAATTGGAGTCACTCGCCGCACTTACCGGCGCAATTTTTCTTCTTGTTGCTGGAGCGGCTCTCGCATTGAGCAGCGGCTCGGAAATTTTCAATCAATGGTTCCGAGACGCTGCTCCGCGGGAGCTGCCCCGCCCGTGGACCCTCGGAGTGCTCGTCCTTGTGATTGGAACAAAAGAGGTGCTGTATCGCTTATTGATCCGCCACGCAGACTCGATCGGCAGTAATGCAATCCGGGCTGAAGCATGGCATCACCGCAGCGACGCGATCACGTCACTGGCCGCATTCATTGGGATTTCCATCGCTCTCATCGGCGGTAAGTCGTGGGCGAGCGCAGATAACTGGGCTGCATTGTTTTCATGCGTCCTCATTGTGCGAAATGGCGTGAGCATGCTGATGCGTTCGGTAGGCGAGGTGATCGATGAACAAGTCTCGCCGGAAATTCTCTCGCGGATGCAAACCGTCGCTGCTGAAGTTCGCGGAGTCACCGGATTCGAAAAGATACGCGTCCGCAAAAGTGGCACTGATCTTATTGCCGACCTCCACGTCAGGGTTTCGGGCGATCTCAGCGTACATGAAGGCCATCGGATCGCACATGCCGTAAAGGATGCGCTCATTGCCGGTGACTTTCAGCTCGCGGACGTCACCGTGCACATCGAACCTGACGCTCAGCCGCCCACAGAAAATCATGTCATCTGACCGCCGGATTCCTTAAAAATGTTCATTTGCCGCCAGGCCCCGCGTCTCCAGCGTAACCGCATCATCAACGCAAAAATCGAAAGATAGACGGTTCCCATTAGCCAAGGTCCCAATCCACCGAGCCCCGGGAGCAGGTTAATGATTGCAACACCGCCTCCGATGAAGACAACGAGACAGATCAGCCCGCCCACCACAGCCAGCCAGAGCGTGTCGCCGGCAGCACGCAGCGCATGGGAGTAGATGATATTCAGTGCGTCGAAGAATTGAAAAAAGGCAACGCATAGCATGATGCTGACACCAATCGCAATCGTCTCAGCTGAATCGGTAAATGCGCCTAAAAGCTGATAGCGCATCACAAAAAACAAAACCCCGACGGCGCCCATATAAATTGTCGTCACCCGCAGAGCCGTCTTAACCTGCCGCTGGGCGAGATCGGGATTACCCTCACCAATCGCCTTGCCAACCATTGCAACTAGCGCAGATGCCAGTGCCATGGCGGGCATAAATCCCACATGCATATAACGGACGACAATCGTTGTTGCCGCAAGGCTTGCCGTCCCAAAAATGCCAACCATCCAAACGAGGGCAACACCCCACGAAAGGATATCGAATCCAAACTGCACGCCCGACGGTAATCCGATCCGGAGCATATCTACCAGTGACTTGCCATCCGGCGGGCGAAAGCGGGTTTCAAATTCGAGGACCAATGCAGGCTTGAGGAAGAACCCCAGCAACCCCATCGTCTGAATCGAGATCGCCAGCACCGTGCCAACAGCAGCTCCGGCCAGACCAAGTGCGGGAGCTCCCAAGTTTCCGAAAATAAACACCCAGTTGAAAAAGATGTTCAGGAGCGTCGCCATCCCCGCAAACCAAGCGAGAATGCGAGTGCGCTGAATCCCGATGAAAAAATTTGAGATCGCAATACCGATCAAGAGCGGCACTCCCTCAAAAAGACAGATTCTAAAATAGACAACCTCCAGTTTTTGCACCTCGGGATCGTGACCGAACAGGGCAAAGAGCGGCTCGGCGACAAACCACAGGAGAAGCATCGCGACACCCGCGATAACACCCAGATAGATTCCCTGCCAGGCATAGTGTCCGCAACGATTGGCTTTTCGCTGGCCGAGCACCTGCGCGACGAAGGTGTTCACACTTCCCAGCACGCCCATCATGAACGCGATAGGAACAAAAAACATCAACCCCGCGGGCAAGCTTGCCGCGAGTTCTTTCTCACCGAGCGACGCCACCATGAAGGCATCAACGAATTGCATGAGCGTCATCGAGACGTTGATCACGATGATCGGCGATGCGATCCGAAGCATGGTGCGAAGCCCTTCCTGGGAATCGGCTGACGAGGACATGGGAGTGAAAAAGTTTAGAGGAAGCCAATACGCCGAATCTAATCAGCGCACAGGCGCACCTTCGGGAAAGTGGAAGATCTCCGGGATCAGCGGCCAGCGGCTTCCTGCTCCGCCGCGCGGTCTTTATACCAGAGCACCCCGTGACGCCGCAAATTGGTCACCAGCGCTCGGAGATTATCCGCCATGCCCCGGTCTGAGATCAGCGCACCGATCGGCCCTTTGCCCTGACGAATTTCACGCAGCAGCGAGCGCACCTCGACCATCGTTTTGTCAAAGCTCAACGCAGCCAGTCGGGCAGCCTCCAGCGTGTCGGTGGTCTTATCTACGGTCTTGGTCACGCGGCCCAGCGCTCCGGTGACTTCTTTCACCGCACCTTCGGCCTCGTCCATCATCCCATCGAGGCGCTTCGATGCTGAGGAAAACTCGGCGCTCGTCGTCTCGAGGTTTTTTACTGTTTGACCCACCGACTC
>JBDNGG010000125.1:0-8036 GCA_041689405.1 Terrimicrobiaceae bacterium
CAGGCGAATTTCCCCGATCGTCGGTTCGGCAACCGGTCCCTCGAGCATACCCAACTTCACGTCGGTTTCGACGCCGTTGACGTAGAGCCACGCGTCGGTCCCGTTGGTGACCACCGCGATATGCGTCCATTGGTCCACAGGACGCTGAAAATGCTCAAACATCAAATTGCCGTTTTTCACGGGGGATTCAAAAAGTCCGGCATAGCGGAATGCCAGCTTGTCCTCGTAAAATGAAAGCCCGGCGCCTCCGGCCAAGTTAAAGACAATTTCAATCGGAGCCCTGCGCTTGCCCGGTTTAATCCATGCCGCCATCGTCAGTCCATAGGAGAAGTCGGTTGTCTGGTCCAGCGGAGCGAGCGCCCGGTCATTGATGCCATCGAACCCCAATGCGGCGCCCTTTATGCCAGGCTCACGCAGTAGGCCCTCGTTGTAGGAGTTGTAGGTCAAACGAATCCGTGAGCCTGCGGGAATATCGCTCCGCAGCAGCGTGATGCCGTCTTGGGTGGTCTGGAAATCGGAGCCGTCTTGCAGCTCGGTTTCCTCTCCACCCTTGAAGATCACAACCGCTTTAACCGGCTCGGTCACAACTGCGGGCCGGTCTTGGAACCGAATGCCTTTTCCCGCCACCACCAAAGATGTCTGGGTGGTTTCCATGCCGTTCTCATCCGGGCTGGTGTTGGTTTTGCCGTTATGTCCCCGCCCGCTGCCGTCCTTGATATCGAGGGAATCCGGCGGCTCCTCAAACGGATAGTATGCCACCAAACCATCCTCCAGATTTGCTTGGAGCATTGTGGCGGACAGCAGCATCGATAACCCTGCGACGAAAAAACGATTCATTTTCTCACTGTAGTGCCGCGTGTGCAAAAAGAGAATTCCCGTTTACTTGTCGGATGAGCTGACAGCGCATCGATGTCAGGAAAGTTAACATGTCTTTTGTCGGCTGTGCGGGTTTTGGTTTGTATTAGCATGTCGAAGCTTTGGAACGATTTTACCGCCAGTTTCTTTTCGATGGTATTCTCCCGTTTTGGCGCGAGCACGGGATTGACCGGACCCATGGCGGATTGCTCACCTGCCTGGACGACGCCGGGCAGCTCATGAGTTCGGACAAGTTTGTTTGGTCGCAGGCGAGGGGTGTCTGGACCTTCGCGGCGATTTACCGCCGTTTGCAGCCGGATCCGGAATTGTTGGATATCGCGGTGCAGACGGCCGAATTCTGCCTGACGCACGCCATCCAGGCAGACGGACGGGTGTGCTTTCGCCTTTCGCAACAGGGCGAAGTTCTCGAAGGCCCGACCAGCATCTACGCGGATCTGTTCCTCGCCTACGGCCTGAACGAGCTTTATCTTGCCACGGGGACGGATCGCTACCGGGAAACGGCGCTGCAGCTTTTTAAGCGATCTGTGGGAGAGATCCAAAAACCATATTTTGACAGGCTGGCACCATACGCTCTACCGCCTGGCGTGGCCTGGGTTCACGGGCCGCCGATGATCGCGCTGGAGACGGCCAATGAGTTGCTCGAGGGGGGAGGCGACCCGGAGATTTCGGCTTTTGTGGACTGGGCGCTCGACCGGATCATGCGGCACCACCGCCGCCCGGAAATGCGGACACTTCTTGAGCACCTGGGGCCAGCGGATGAGTTCATTGATTCACCGCCTGGCCGGGCGGTGGTGCCCGGGCACTCGATTGAGTCCATGTGGTTTGTCATTCACGCCGCCCTCCGTCTCAACCGTCCCGCTTTGGTTCAGGAGGCGACAGAGGTGATCCGGTGGATGGTGCAAGCTGGCTGGGATGCGGAATTCGGTGGCCTTTTCCTCGGGCGGGACAGCGAGGGGATCGAGCCGCCCTGGTATGCAAATGCGGACAAAAAGCTTTGGTGGGTTCACTGCGAGGCGCTCTACGCGCTGTTGCTCTGCCGTCAGTTGGGTTCAGGCGGGTGGAGTGAGGAGTGGTTTGAGCGCATCCGGCAGTGGGCGTTTGCGCACCACGGCGACGGCACCGGGGAGTGGATCCAGCGGCTGGACCGGACCGGAAAGCCGATTGAGGAATTAATTGCCCTGCCGGTCAAGGATCCCTTTCATCTTCCCCGCGCCTTGATCCTGAGCATCCAGCTTCTCTCCAATAAACACCCCTATGTCCGCTAAGGCGCCGAATCTTCCCGACGCTGGCGACAACTCCGCTGCCAGCCGAACACAAGTCGCGGCGGTGTTCGGGGTTATTTTTTCATCCCATGTCATTTCATAGCCATCTTCGAATCGCCCTCTGCCTGCTGCTTGCGGCCCCGCTGGGATTTGCCGCCGACGCGCCAGCCTCGGGGGATGCCTCGGGCCCCGTGACGGTTCGGGTCCACTCGTTGCCGACCCGGCACGCGACGTCGCCGGCCTCCATTGCGACGTATCGGGTCGTGCAGCGGTTTTTGGAACTGAATCCGGACATCCGATTGGAGAGTTCGACGCCCTTAATGATCGAAGGCTCGTCGGTGGATGCGGCCCCCCTGATGGCGATCGCCGGCGGCACCGCACCGGACGTGCTCTATCTTAACTTCCGCATGTCGGATACCTACATTCAGCAAGGCTTCCTCTATCCCTTGGACGAATATATCGCGACCATGCCCCCCGATGTCCTCGCGCGGCGGATCCCGGATAACGTGCGCCCCGTGGTCTATCGGCAGGGGCCCGGCGGGAAGGATCATTACTGGGCCTTGCCAGACCGGGTCGGTGCAACCGTGTTGCTTTATCGCAAGGATTTGTTCGCCGCGGCTGGCTTGGATCCGGAAAAACCGCCGCAAAACTGGCAGGAATTTTTAGAAGTGGCCCGGGCTGTGAGCGATCCCTCGAAGAATCGCCACGCGTTTGGCATGGGCATCGATCCCAATGCGTCCTGGCGCTTGTTTCCTTTCCTCAGCAGTGCCGGCGCCGAGGTCGTGAAATTGATCGATGGCGAATGGCGCGCCACGTTTAACTCCCCGGAGGCGATCGATGCCTTTGTGTTTATTGATCAGCTCCAAAAAGAGAAGGTCACGAAAAATGGCCGGACCGGTCCCGTTGTGTATCGCGGCATGGATGCGCCCGCCCGCTGGAGCGCGGGATCGGTCGCGATGTTTTTTGGAACGTTGAGCGCGACGGATCTGGGAGCCTTTAATCCCGAGTTGATCGGCGTGGCGCCCGTTCCTGCCGGACCGAAGGGGAATTCCCGGGCCATTGTGAATGCTTCCATGATGGGCATTTTTTCCGGCGTGAAGGATCAGCGGGTTCGCGATGCGGCATGGAAATACATTTCGTTCATCGCCAGTCGGGAAGCCCTCAAAACTTACACGGACGCGCTCGTGGAATTAAATGCGGCCCAGTTGTTGGATCCGAATTTGCTCTCCGAATTTGGTTATGAAGATATTGCCCGTAAGGTGCCCGCTTCGCTCAAGGCGACGTATAATCAGGCTATGAGCACTGCCGTTCCCGAGCCTTACGGGCGGAATTGCCAATTCATTTATGCCTACGTGACCCGACCGATTGAGAACGCCTATTTCTCGGATTTCACCGGACTGACGGTGGCCGAGCAGCGAGCTAAAATTCAGACCTTTGTCGATGCGGCGGTCGATGAAACGAATGAAAAAATGCTTGGTAAGCTGACTCCGGTGGAGCGCAAAAAGCGCAACGTGGTGGGCTGGATTGTCGCCGTCGCGGCGTTCGCGTCCTTCGTGGCCTTTGTGGTGTTGATCTTTCGTTGGCTCTCGGGAGCGGCGAGCACTGCGGGTGCTTCGGCCCGGGAAAAATCGGGGCTGTTTTATTCCACAGTCTTAGTCTTCCCCGCGCTGGGTCTGATCCTTCTCTGGGATTATTACCCTTTGCTTCAGGGCTCCTTGATTGCCTTCCAAGACTACCGGCTGGTCCTGCCTTCGGTTTGGGTGGGGATCAGCAATTTTGCGGACGCGCTCTACGATGGTCAGTTTTGGCTCTCGATGTGGAATGCATCCTATTACTGCCTGCTGTGGATGCTTCTCGGCTTCTTGCCGCCCGTGGGCTTGGCGCTTTTGCTTCAGGAAATTCCGCACCTCAAGGTTACGTTCCGATTGCTGTTTTACATTCCGGCGGTGGTTTCCGGCATCGTCATTTTGTTTATGTGGCGGGCCTTTTACGATCCCTCGCCGGATGGCGCCTTGAATCGCCTCCTTGGGTTGATTGGCGTCTCGCCCCAGACGTGGCTACAGGATCCGGCGATCGCCATGCTTTGCGTCGTCATGCCGCTCGCGTGGGCAAATCTGGGGCCGGGTTGCCTCATTTACCTGGCCGCGCTGAAGGGGATTCCGGACGAACTCTACGAAGCGGCGGACATTGATGGGGCGGGGGCGATGGCCAAGATTCGCCTCATCGTTATTCCGTACCTGCGCCCGCTGATTGTGATTAATGCCGTCGGCGCCATCATTGGGGGCTTTAAATCCGGCGGGGTGATTCTCGCCATGACCGGCGGCGGGCCGAATCTCTCCACCCAAGTGGTTGGGTTCGAAATTTGGCAGCGCAGCTTCCAATACCTCGAATACGGGCGCGGAGCCGCGATGGCCTGGATTTTGGCGCTCCTGCTCATGGCCTTTACCGCGTATCAAATGCGCGTTCTCGCCAAGGTCGAATTCCGAACCGCAAAATAATCTTATGCCCATTCTGAATCGCATTGAACAGCGCACCCCGGTCGGTCGGATCTGGATGCTCGGCATTTATGTGCTCCTCACGCTCGGAGCGGCGACCATGGTGTATCCGTTTTTGCTGATGCTCAACGGCGCGATGGCCACCAGCGATGCGGCGACCAACACGTTGTCCGTGATCCCGCAGCCGTTGGTCAGTGACCAGGCGTTGTTTCAAACCTACGTCGAAAAGCGATACGGGTCGCTGGGCAGTTTTGAGGTCATGACGCTGCGGCGGGCACCCGATGGCAAACGGCTCTACAGCTACGAAACTCTCGAGATGCCCGCGAACACCCCTCCGGCTTTGATTCGGGAATGGGAAGCCTTTTTGAAACAAGCGGACGTGGGGAATTCCCCTTACTTTGCCTTGGGCCACGTGGCGGGGAGCCGACTCATCGCGGAATTGCAATTGCGGTATCAAAAAATGCTCGCCGCGCATTTTCCGGAGTTGCCGCGCAAGGACCACAACGCGGGGACGACCGTGGAAAACATCGGCGCGCGGCGATTCCAGCCGATCCAGGGATCCTTCGCCGAGGTCTATAATCAGATGCGTTCGGAAGCGGCCGAACGGTATTTTTATCCCTACTCGCTCCGCGGAGCGTTCCTCCATACGACCGCCCAACCGGAATACTCGATGTCCCCCGAGGGGCTGGCGCAGCTCAATGCGGATTGGGGGACGCACTACGCGAGCTTCACCGACCTCGAACTCCCGCGCACCCCGCCGGAAAACCCGGCCATGCGTAAGGCTTGGTGGGATTTTGTGCAGAATGGGCTCGCGGGACGCTTCATTGCGTTGAGTCCAGAGCTCGCCCCGGCCTTCCAGGCCTCGCTCGAGCAAAAATACCAAAATCTCGAGCGCTACAACCGCGCCCACGGAACAAACTGGACCGCCTGGCCGGAGATTCCGCTGCCCCCGCTGCCCCGCCCGCCCTTGGATAATCGCGACGTGGAAGACATGCTCACGCGCCTCGCCTCGCCAGCGGGGGTTTCCCTCGTCTCCGCCGACTTCCAGTGGATGGACTTCCTCCGCGACCAATTCAAAAACCAAATTACCAGTCTGAACGCCGCCTTCGGCACTTCGTATCAAACTTTTGATCAGGTGCCCATGCCCCTGCTGGAATATGATGCGGTGGTCGTGCTTCGCCATAAGGGGGAAATCCTCTGGGAAATGCTCACGCGAAATTACCGCGTCGCATGGAACCTCGTTTATACTAACGGCAACGCGTTCAAAAATACGGTCATCCTTTGTGTCCTCAGCGTGATTACCAACTTGATCGTCAATCCCCTCGCGGCCTACGCGCTCTCGCGCTTCCGTCCGCCATGGAGTCAGCAGGTGCTTTTTATAATGATGGCCACCATGGCGTTCCCCGCCGAGGTCACGCAGATCCCTTCCTTCCTCTTGCTGCGGGACCTTGGGATGCTTAATACCTTTGCCGCGCTCGTCCTCCCCGGCGCGGCGACCGGGTTCTCGATCTTTCTGCTCAAGGGCTTTTTTGATAGCCTGCCCAAGGAACTTTACGAGGCGGCCGACATTGATGGCTGCGGCCGGATCCGGGCGTTTTTCATGATCACCATTCCCATGTCCACGCCCATTCTCGCCCTCACGGCGCTCACCGCGTTTACCTCTGCCTACGGGGCATTTGCCTTCGCGCTGCTGGTCTGCCAGGACGAAGAGATGTGGACCTTGATGGTTTATGTGTATCAACTCCAGCAGTCCTACGCCCAACCGATCATCTTTGCCGCGCTCGTTATTGCCGCCATTCCGACCCTCATCATTTTCGTTTTCTGCCAAAACATCATCATGCGTGGCATCGTCGTCCCGGTCGAAAAATAGACCGCATCTGTGCTGAAACCCTCACCCTTGAACCTCCAAATCTGCCGCCACACAGCCTGCCCTGAGTGGCAACTCCCGCCCGGTCAGGGTATGCAGTCTGGAAATCTAACATGTAATTGTCCCTAGCTAACCCCCGCGGGATGTTCTTTATTCAGATAAGGACAGCCAGAATCAAATACCATGAAAGCTATGAAAATGAACATTTGCAGCCGATTTGCCATCTCTTGCCTCAGTGCCACCCGTCTTGGGACTGTATTCGCTGCCCGCCTAGGCCGAAAATACACCCTCGCGCTGGCTCTCCTGCCGTTCCTGGCGAGCGCCTCGGCCCAGTCGGTCTGGGATGGGGGTGGTGCGAATGACAACTGGAACACCGCCGACAACTGGGACGGCAATGTGGCTCCAGTGGCCAGCACAACGACAGATCTGCAGTTCGATGGCACGACCAGACTCACGGCCGTGAATAATTACACCACAAACGCTTCCGCTGTTTTTCGGAGCATCACGTTCAATTCCGGTGCGGGTGCATTCACTTTGAGCGGGAATGCCATCGGGACCGGCTCTAGCGTCGTCAATTACGCGATCACGAACAACTCCTCAAGGACCCAGACTTTTAATATCAATCTCGCCTACGGAGCAGGAAGCACCAGTTCTAGCCTCACCCTGAACTCCAACGTAGCGGGTGGTGCCTTGCTGTTTGGCGGAAACATCGTTGGAGGCAGTTCAAATAACAACTTTGCCCTGGGCCTAAACAACACCTCCGGAATATCATCCATTCGGCTCTCGGGGACTAATACGGCTACTTCGAACACCATTCTTAATTCGGGCAATCATGTGAATGTCGTCGAGGTGAACTCAAATTCGGCGTTTAGCGGCCTCGTTCGAGCGAGGGGTGCCCAGTTGACTGCTTTTGGGGGAGATCGGACGATCTCGAGAGCGATTGATCTTGGTGGCGTCGCTGTCAACGCTGCCTTTGTGGGCGCCACGATTGCCGGCGAAAACGCGTTCACGATTACCAGTGGAGTCTCTCTTGCTGCTGCCTCGGGAGGTCCCTTCCAGTCGACTATGATGTTTAATACCGGCGCCACAACCACGCTGGCCGGGGGAATTACCGCGACAGCGACATCCTCGTCTACCGATCGGATAGTCAACTTGGCTGGGTCCGGCAGTGTTTTGCTTTCTGGGAATATGGTCAATGGTAATGGAGGAATTAGAAACGCATTCGCTTGGAACAACAGCCAAACCTTGACGATTTCCGGAAACATCACCAGCACGGGCCTCTCCTCGCTAGCGGGTGGGCAAGTGGTTTTAAATTATGGCACGAATGATACTTCCAAACTGCCGGGAGGCGTTCTCACGCTCGGGGGAAGTAAAATCACGCTGCAAGGCGCGGGTAGCACCCACGTGGAAACCGTGGCCAGCACCACGCTTTCTCAAGGCGCGACAACTGTGGCCCGCGCATCCGGGGGAGCGACACTCTCGCTGGGCGCGATGACGCGTGCGGCTGGCAATGGAGCCACTCTCGCCGTGTCAGAA
>JBDNGG010000126.1:0-16248 GCA_041689405.1 Terrimicrobiaceae bacterium
CTCGTGCCATCGCTCCCGCCGCAAACCGTCCCCACCGCCAGCTCATCCAACGTCATCGGTGCGCGCGGGGTGGATTCCAATTCCTTGAGCGCCCCCTCGACCCACGCCCGTCCGTCGGCAATCGTTGCCCGCGTTCCCCGATTTTGCTGGATCACCAGCAGCTCCGCCGCCCGTCCCGACTCACGCACCGCCGCCAAGAGCCCATTGCGATTAAACCCCTCGCATCCCAGCGAGAGCAGCAACACCGCGCCCACGTTCGGATGCGTGCAGATCGCCCGCATCATCCGGAACGAATACTCATTCGGATAACACCCACCGAACCCCACCAAATGGACGCCGCGCTCGCGATGCGGAAACTGGATTTCCCTTGCCACATGATGCGCGCATTCGACGAGATAGACCACGGCCACCGTATTGCGAATCCCCTTGCGGCCATCCCTACGCAAAAACGCCTGCGGATTGATAATCGGTGAGTTCATTTTGCTCCGTGGAATTCTCTTCCTTCTTCCAACGTAAACGTCGGCAGGTAGTCGCTCTTCATGTTGTGCAGATGCACATGCTCGCCTTCCGCAATATCACGCGTGGCCGACCCAATCGGTGCACCGTATTTAAAAATCTTTTCCCCGAGCCCGATCCCCCGGCAGGCTAGTTTGTGGCCCAGCCCCAGCGCACGTTCCCGGGCGAATGTCGCACTCCCTAGGCCGACGCTCCCGCCCACCTCCACGCTACGCGTGAGCACGACGATGTTGTCCAACGGCGAAAGCAGGATCGTATCCATCAGAATTTTCGGAAACTCAGATATGCATCCACCGGATCGATCCCTTGCAAAATCGCTGTCCGCACTTTGTTCTCCGTCTGCAACACGTCTTCCACCTTCGCGGTCACGTCTTCAATGATTTCCTGCGGGATGATCAACGCCCCGTCGCGATCCGCCATCAGATAGTCGCCCGTTCGGATACTCACGCCACCGATCACAATTGGCTCGCCAAACCCGTCCGGCACCCAGCGCCCCACCACATCGCGCGGCGTGTGATAGCGAAACCAAACCCGCAGACCCGTTTCCTCGATCCGCACCGTGTCGCGGCAGCCCCCGTCGCAGAGATAACCTCGCACGCCCTTATAGATAAAAGTCTCGGCGGAGAGTTCCCCCATGTGGGCCAGCGTGTCGTCGTTGGGTTGGCAGATCACCACGCTATCCTTCGGTGCCCGGGACAGCATCTTCGTCCATTCCAGCAACGTCGTATGCCCATCCACCGTGAAATCCGTGCGACCGCTGAACGTGTAGATCCGCCCCGCCAACGCACGGGAATGATCCAGAGGCCGAATCGTGCGCGGCAAAATCTGATCCGGCAAGCCCATCCCGCGCAGGACATCGTAAACCGCACCCGAATAACACGCCTCCAACCGCTCGGCATAACCGTCGTTGTAATTCACCGGATTTTCGCCATCAGTGGCACAAAGTTGGGAGGACATGCTTGGCATGGTGCAAAAAATTCAGTATCCTTGGCAATAAAAAATATCATGAGCAAAAATATCGCCGCCATCCCCGCCCTCGAACGCGGCCTCGATCTTCTGGAGTGGATCACCGGCCAGAGCGAGCCGCTCACCCTTACCCAAATCGCCCAAGGCATGGCGCTGACTGTCTCCGAGGTGCAGCGCCCCGTGGCCTGCCTCCAGGCACGCGGCTACCTCCGCCGCTCCCCCGCTGGTGCCTACGTTCTCTCCGGACTGCTCTATCGCCTTGCGCTTTCGCATCCTCCCCACCTCCATCTCCAGCGCGCCGCCCTCCCGCCCATGCTCGACTACGCTCGCGAAACCGGCCAATCCGTCCACCTCTGCGTGCCCGACGGCGACACTGCACTCCTCCTCGCCGACGCCCCTGGCAGCGGCCTCGTCCGCATCAGCCTCCAACCCGGCGCCCGCCTCGACCCCGCCACCACCGTCTCCGGCCGCCTCCTCTGCGCCTTCGGTGCGCTCGCACCCCAAGGCAAGCTGCCCGTCCTCGCCGCCATCCGCAAACGCGGTTACGAGCAAGCCCCCAGCTCCTACGCCGAAGGCATCATCGACCTCGGCGTCCCCCTCCACGACCCCTCCGGCCAAGTCATCGCCGCCCTCACGAGTTCCATTCTCCGCCTCAAACACTCGCCGACCAAAAGCGATCTCTTCCTCAAAACTCTCCAATCCTGCGCTGGGAAAATCTCTGCCCAATCTTGAACGTCAGTCGGCGTGGAAGGTTCCTCCATCTCTGCCCACCACTCGCTTTCGGCGCGGCGGCAATTCTCAATCAGGGACCTACTACGAGGTCGTCCCCGAGCCCGCGACTTGGGCGCTCCTGGCCGTCGGCCTGACGAGAGTGGTCGTCGTCTGCGGCAGGAAAAGGGAGTGAAAAAAGGGAAATCTGAAACGCCGAAAGATCCCGGCTTCTGCTCTGAAAACTGATCTCTGAAAACTTCCCCTTTTCATCCTTAATCCTTCATCCTTTTTAGATTTGGGGGTAATCCTGCGGTCATTTTCACGGGCTGCCGGATTCAACCAAGCACGGAAACATCCAGGATTTCAAAGGTGACTTTGCTAAACCGCCGATGCAAGCGGCTCTGTTGCCAGCCAGTAGCCAAATGATTTTCGATTCGCCGTTTTTCGGCCGCGGAAAGGCGCTTAAACTTGACCTCCGATACCACCGCGCCGCCGTTCTCATCGCGAACAAAATCAAATTCGAGGTCTCCTTCCCAATAGCGTGCGGCCCCGGATATTGAGCGCGACAGTAATCCTCAAAAACCGTCGAAGCATGGTCGTGGATCAGTTTTTCCTTTTCCGCCTTGGCGTAGGCGTGCCATCGCGTCCGGTGCGGCGAATAGACGTGGAAGCAAAATCGCATTGCTGGATCTTGGATTTGATAACATGTCTTCTTGGTCGAACGCATGCTTTCCCCGAAGGGAATACTCCGCGCCAGAACTGATGCATCCATGAGTCGTTGTAACACGTGACTGAGGTTTGTTTGTGCCGTGCCTATCCGTGCGGCGATTTCCGAGGTTCTATGAGCGCCACGCCCGACGGCTTCCAAAACTGACAGAGCCGGCAGACCCGCGATTTTCTCATCCCGAAGGATACGCGCAGGCTCGTCTTCCAAAAACGCCGACCGCCCAAAGAACAGTTCGCCCGCCAAATCCAGCGCTGTAGCGCGTGGCTCAACGAACTCCCAATACTTGGGGATACCGCCAACGAGCGAAAACCGCGTGAAGGAGTCCATCCCGCCGAGTGGGATTCCGCACGCCTCGCAAAATGCCCGGTAGCTCATTGGCTCAATGTGCAACAGCTTTCTGGCGCGCTGATACAGTGGCGCGGCACGGTTCAAAAACAGGTGGTTCATTGCGCTGGTGCTGGAGCCGGACAGAACCAGCGTAAACTGCTCCGGCTGACGATGGTCCAGCCACCGCCGAATCACGCTTGGCAGTGAGGCGTCCGAGGCAACCAAATAAGGAAACTCGTCAAGGCACAGTATGGTTGGACCCTTTTTCAGACTGAGCAGTTCCAGAAGCTCATTCCACGTCTTCGGCACGATGATTGTATCCAGCGCCTGACCAATATCACTCATCACCTGTTCGATCTGGATGGCGCTGGCAGCTTCAATGGCCTGGCTGTAGAGTCCATTCTGTGGCTTGATCCAGTGGGTAAACAGCCGCGTTTTCCCGACACGCCGCCGTCCAAAAACGATAGCCAGCCCGCCCGATCGGGCGACACCAGCAAGCTCTTTGAGCTCCTCTCCACGGTTTGTAAACGGCAACTTGATGCCTGATTCTTCCCTCAAACATAAGGGTTTGAAAACATTATGTTTGCGCAACATTATGTCATCACCGCACAATATTGCCAATCAGAGTTTGTAGAATGAGCTGTGGAGCAAATTGTCAAGATTTGCACACCCCAAGTTTTCCGAACGTTGAATGTTCGATGTTCTTCCCGACTATGCGGCACCGAAATCGGCCTCGAGCTTCGCGGCGACAGACTCTGTGAGGCCCGCGTCGCTTGCAAACACGCTCCATTGCGAAAGCGCGTCCCGCACCTGGTCGAAGATTACCCTGCCATCAACGCCCATCGTCTTAGCGCATTTGAGCAGATCGCTTCGTCCCGGAGAGAAAGTCCCCGCGACAGACGTGCATTGGACTTTCTTCTCTTGGTTTTTATTCCCGATCCGCGGCCCGTCGTTGGGCGTGAGGTCGTAAGCCGGAGACAAGCGCCAGATCCCATCCGCCCCCATGAGGAAGCTGAAATTCTTGAGGTGGTCATCGCTGTTGCCAGCCATGACATTGAACGCGCAGCGGCGGAACAGTTCGATGAGATCGCGGCGATCTCCGGTGAGTTCCAGCGTGTCGCGAGCAATCCCCTCGTAGCTGCCAGCGCCGCGAATCGGCATGATGTGCCGCAAGGCCGCGCAGGTCTGCATGTGAATGCGGGAACCATCAGCTCCCCGATCAAACCGCCTGATTCCGAAAAGCCCGCGCTCTCCTTTCGCGTATTGCACGGAGAAGAGGCGTGTCTCCGGCATCTTGATGCCAGCCGCTCGCGCCATGAGCGAGAATGCGTACTCGACCCGGCCAGCCTGCTTGGAATCTTTGTGTCCAGGCGGGAGCGTCGAAAGTTTGACGACCCACGGATCGAACCCTTCAACTTGCGAAAGGGAAATCCGGGAGCCGTCGCGTTTGATGTAGAGGACCGCTTTCGGTTTCGCTCCTCCGATGGCCGATCCCACTTTGAGAAGCTCCTTCAATGCGCCCATGTCCGATGGAGGTTGGTCCTGCTGGGCCTGGAGGGCTTCCGCGTCGATCTTCTCAAGTGAAGTCAGGAAATTCTCTTCTTCCGGGGTTGCACAGTCCGGTTCGTAGCGCAGGGCTCCCATGCCCGCGCTGCCGATGTGCGACAGGAACACGGTCCCAGACGCATGGGACGGATGGAGTCCTGCGTTACGAATCCGGGCTTCGAGAAGCGGCATCCCCCACGAATCGGGCAAACTGTCCCACATGAGGCCGGGCAGATTTTTGACCGCTGGGTAAGCCGGAAAGTCAAAGCCTGTCGGCCCGGAGAGCGATGACGGGAGAAAGAACGGCGCGAGTTCGATCCCCATCTGCTGCCAAGCCGGATCGTATTCGAAGAAGATGCGCCCCGAGCCATCCGGGTTGTCGGCAAGCCTTCCGACCCGATCATTTCCGATGAAGACAGAGAGGATCATACGGTGACGCTCCGGCCCCGCTTCCGCACGGGCCGCTTGTCCACCAGATCATCGATGGATCGAATTGGCAGCGGGGCAAGAAGGTTCTCGAAGTCTCGAACGCGATGCAGAGCCGTCGCCACGCGCAGGAGCCTTTCGAGACTGATCCGGCCTGTGGTTTCAAAAAGCCGGTAAGTCGCAATCGGAATCTCCGAGCGTGCGGCGACCTCTTTCTGACTCCAATTATGAGCGAGCCGCACTTGCCTGATCCGATCCGCGATTTGCTTTGTCAGTTCTTGATTCCCCATTGCCATATGCGCCAACATATTATCTGTTGCATCATTTTCAATGGCAAGACTGATATTATTTTGTTTGTTCCTTAAATTCTGAAAGGCTCCTGCTTGAGGGGCAAAACGAAATTCTTTTCAGCGGACGAACACGGCCGGATCAAGAAACGCACTAGGGTCGTCGGACTCTTCCCTAGCGGGGAATCGCTCCTGAGGCTCGTTACCGGCGTCCTCGTCGAGATCTCCGAAACCTGGGAAACCGGCAAAACGTATCTCACTCCCAACTAACAGAAACCAACCCGAAAATACAAAACCAACCACCTTCAGAGAAAGTCATCAGCCACTTTTACCGAAAAACATTTGCGCGGTCGCCACGAGTGGTTCTGCAGAATATTTGATTTCGATTTTTGATTCAGCTCCCGATGTTGATCCCAAGGGATACGAAGGATGAGATATTACGAATGATGCGATGCTAAATAATTTTTCGAATGGAACGTTTTACAGCCTGACCCTAGCTAATGCCGCTGCGTGCGACGAAACGTGGTCGGCGTGCCCCGCGGGGCACGCCGATGAATTTGGTAGCGAAAAATTTTGCCCCGCCTGTGCCGTTTGAAGCATTTCCCGTTCCCTTAAGAGAACGGTGGATAACCACGAAGAGAAGCGCTGACTTCCAATTAAGGCCTGTCATTGCTTATCCCCGACAAGCCTCCAGTTGAACTAAACATCGGTCCGGGAGTTGCATTCCTATTGCGAACACCGCAGGGCAAATCTGCTGTGGCACCCGAACCGGAAGTCAACGCTTCTATTCGGACTGAATTCGGCTTTTTTATCCGCGTCCAGCATTTCTGCCACGAAAATTTTGAAAGAACTACTCCCGGAATTCCACCGGAAGGGCTGCCTTGAGAGCGGTTTTGACACGCTCGAAAGAACTACTGACTTCTTCTGAAGTAAGGGTCCGCTCTGGGGCACGAAATGTCAAGGAGAACGCCAGAGATTTACGGTCTGCCGGGAGCTTGTCCCCGCTGGGATCTGTGAAGACGTCGAACAGATCGATCGCTGTCAGCAGCGGCTCCTTTGCCTTATGAAGCGCAGATTGAATGTCTGCGGATGGAAGGGCCAACGGGGCAACTACTGCGAGGTCGCGGAACACGGCTGGAAATCTCGGAATTGGAGAAAATGCCATATGCTTTTGTTCGGTGAACGACGCGATGGCGTCCATCCGGATCTCAGCGACGACCACAGGACCGCGTGCATTGATGGCGCGGGCGGTGGCCGGGTGAACAATGCCGACGATGCCAACGACGAACCCGGCGAGTTGGATTTCCCATCCGGCAGCGAACCGAGGGTCGGTTGCTGGTGCAATCGTTGCCGACGGAAGCAAGATTTCAATCACTCCCTTGAGGTCAAAAATGTCCATGGCTGGGTCGTCCTTTATGAGCCAGGACGGAGCTGCGCGGCGACCAGTGACTGCGAGCGCAACGGTCGTGAGCTCCTCTTCTTCCGCGACCTTGAAAATCCTGCCGACTTCAAACAACCGAATGGATGATGCGCCGTGGTTAATATTCCTTTCCATCGCGGGAATGAGTCCGTCGATGAGGCTGGCGCGCAAGGCGGATTGATCATCACCCAAAGGGTTGCGCACTTCCAACACGGGCGTTCCCGCGCCGATGGTTCTCGAAACAAGCGTGCTGGTGCGTCCTTCGCTGAATCCAAGCCCGGCGAGCACGGTTCGCACGCGCATGATCTCGTCATACATGGCATCGGCAGCGCTGCTGTTTGCAGGAGTCGCACGCACGACACCTGGGACGCGGTCAATACCGGCGAGTCGAATGACTTCCTCGATGAGATCGACTTCGCGACTCAGATCCCCGCGATAACTCGGGATCTGCCATTGCTGAAGTTCTGTCGTTGATCCATCCCGTTCGGTCAGGCCCAGTTGAGATAAAAAGCACCGAATTTCTTCGTTATCGATAGTGGCTCCCAGCAGGTTGCGGCAGCGGGCGGGACGCAGTGTGATGGCGGGTGGAGCCGGGGGCAATGTGCCCGCAGTGACTGTGATCGTATCGATCGATCCGCCAGCCACTTCTTGGATGAGCTGAGCGGCACGGGCGGATGCTGACAGCACCGCGTCGGGATCCACGCCCCGCTCGAAGCGGTAGCTGGAATCGGTTTGTAATCCATGTCTGCGCGCGGTTTTGCGGATGGAGGGCGCGTCGAAAAGTGCGCTTTCGAGGAGGACCTCCGTGGTGTCGGCCGTGACACCCGATGCCGCGCCGCCCATGACACCGGCGAGCGCCAGTGCGGATGAGGAATCTGCGATGACCAGATTCGTTGGGGCGAGCACAAGGTTCTGAGCATCCAGGGTGGAAAATGCTTCCTTCTCCAAGGCAAGGCGGACGTCGATAGGTCCATTCACTTTTGCTGCGTCGAAGGCATGGAGCGGCTGCCCCATCTCCATCATGACAAAGTTCGTGACATCCACGACGTTGTTGATTGAGCGGAGTCCACACGACTCAATGCGCGACTTCAACCATGCGGGACTGGGTCCTACGCGGACCCCTGAGATCCGCCGCACGGAATAAAACGGGCACTGATCTGGAGCGGAAATCGTCGCTTTTGTAACGTCTGTGGTCGTGGCGCTCAGGACGACTTCAGGTGGCGTAAGGATGGCACCCGTGAAGGCGCGCACTTCGCGTGCAATGCCGAGGTGAGAAAGCCAGTCGGGTCGATTGGAAGTGATCTCCAGCGTAAGGATGGCATCGGGCGGATACAGCGATGCAATGGGATCACCGACTGGGGCGTCCGCTGACAAAATCAGGAGTCCGTCTGCGTCTTCGGCCAATAGCAGTTCTTTCGCGCTGCACATCATTCCTTCGCTTTCGACGCCACGCAGCTTGCCGGTTTTAATTTTAAAATCCCCCGGCAGCACTGCACCCGGGAGTGCCAGCGGGATTTTATCACCGACTTGGTAGTTTTTTGCCCCGCAAACAATCTGGCGAGGATGCCCGCTGCCGTCGTCCACTTTACAGACGCTCAGGCGGTCAGCATTTGGATGGGGAGAGGATTCCCGAATCTGGGCCACGATAACATTCGGGAAATCCGCGCCACGGTGTTCAATGGATTCCACTTCGAGTCCCGCGCGGACCAACAGGTCGGTCAGGGTGTCCGCAGAGCCATCAAACGGGACGTAAGATCTGAGCCAGTCGAGCGAGAGTTTCATAATTTGTTGAGGGTCGGTCCGGTGAGCCACCGCATCCGGTCAAAATTGCTTGAGGAACCGGAGGTCATTTTCGACCAGCATCCGGATGTCCGATATGCCGGTGAGGTTCATCGCGAGACGGTCCAGCCCGAAGCCAAATGCAAAGCCGGATACCACCTCGGGGTCGTAGGCGAAGTCTCGGCGGCGTTCATTGATCTCCGCAAAGACCGCCGGGTCCACCATGCCGCATCCTGCGAGTTCCATCCAACGATTGCCCAATGCCTCCGTCCGGATGTCGATTTCAAAACTCGGCTCAGTAAATGGAAAAAAATGAGGGCGAAAGCGGATTTCAGTGCCATCGCCAAACAACTCACGGAAAAAAAATTCCAATGTTCCTTTGAGGTCTGCCAGCGAGATATCCGGGCCGACACAGAGCCCCTCTAATTGTGTAAACTGTGCCAGATGAGTGGCATCCACTTCATCCCGTCGATAAGCGGCGCCCGGCGCGATGATACGGATCGGCGGCACGCCGTTTTCCATTACCCGCACTTGGACGGATGAGGTATGGGTGCGGAGCAGGCGGCCGTCGGGCAGGTAAAACGTGTCGGCATCATTGCGCGCGGGATGGTGCTCCGGCGTGTTGAGCGCATCAAAACAATGCCATTCGGTCTCGATGTCCGGACCATCGGCAAGCGAAAACCCCAGGCGCCGAAAAATTTTTACCGCTCGATCAAGGAGTTGGGTGAGCGGATGGATCGAGCCACGTTGTGCGGGCAGTCCCGGCAGCGTGGCGTCGATGCGGGATAGTGCTGTTGCATCCGCTTTGGCAGCAATCGCAGAGATCCGTTCGTCCAGCAACGCTTGCGCCACCGTCCGGAGGTCGTTCAGTGCCTTTCCGATGCGAGGTTTATCTTCTTTGCTGACCGAGCGCATGCCTTCGCTGAGAAGGGGGACTGCTCCGGCGCGACCGAAGTAGCGCACGCGAAGCGACTCGAGTGCGTCCGCAGTCGTCGCAGATTCGATAGCAGCTACCGCTTCGGAACGAAGGGCTTCGATTTGCGATTCCATAATAGAGAGCATCGCGAAGTGCTACGGGGTCTCTGGGTGGACCGGCGCAGACACTTCGCGAATTTCCTTGGATTGCGTTAGTTTCGAGCAGCCAGCAATCAGGCTGCTCGTTTTGCATCCAGCCCGGCTTGGGCTTTCTGCACGATCTGCGAGAAGGTTGCTTCGTCATTGACCGCGATGTCCGAGAGGACTTTGCGGTCGAGCGTGATTCCTGAGGCTTTGAGGCCTTCGATAAATCGGCTGTATGTGAGACCTTGAGCGCGCACGGCTGCATTGAGGCGGCTGATCCAGAGGGCGCGGAAGGTGCGTTTCCGGGTCTTGCGATCCCGATAAGCCCAATACTTTGCCTTCATCTGCGCATCTTTTGCGTAGCGGAATAGCTTTGATCTGCGGCCGCGATATCCTTTGGACGCGTCGATGACGCGCTTCCGTCGCTCGCGACTGGCGGGTGCATTTGTTGCACGTGGCATGATGTTGTATCTCCGGGGGTAACCCGGAGCTCCGTGGAGCGGACTGTTTTATTATGGGATCCGGGGCCTCATCGGCTCCATATCCTGCTCGTGGGAGCAGGAAGACCGTCGGATCGCTGGGTTTTAGGAGAAAGGCAGGTTGAGTTTGATGCGTGCGACGTCGGATTCCGAGACCAAGCCTGTTTTGGCGAGATTCCGTTTCCGTTTGGCCGACTTGCATTCGAGCAAGTGGCGTCGTCCCGCCTTGCTACGCAAAACCTTGCCGGTCCCGGTGATTTTAAACCGTTTGGCGACAGCCTTTCTCGTTTTGCTTCGTGCGATTGCTTTTGGCATGGGTGCGGAATATTAGATACCACAAAGGTTTGTGCAACAAAATTCATTAATGATTTGCAGGCCTCAAAAATCATATTTTTGGCGATCTTGTCTTCTGCAGGAATCGCAAAAGGAAAAAGACCCCCGTCAGAACCATCCACGGAAGGTATCCTATCCAAACCCCGGCAGCTCCCAACGCGGTGTGAAACGTCAGGATGTACACCGTGGGCAGGCTGAGGACCCAGTAGCAGATAGCGTTTGCCACCGCAGGCACACGGTTATCGATTAACCCACGTAAAGCCCCCAGACTGACCGACTGGATCGCATCGGAAATCTGATAGACGCCTGCGATTACGACGAGCATCCCCGCAAGTGCGGCAACCTCGGGGTCGGAAGTAAACCACGTGGCGATCCAGTGTCCGGCGCCCACATAAAATATGGCACACACGGCCATTAGGGTGGTCCCAAGTACGATTGCCACGACACCCGCCCGGCGTGCCCCCGCACGATTTCCTGCACCAATTTCCTGTGCTACCCGGACACCGGTTGCCGATGCGAGCGAGATAGGGAACATCCATGCCAGCGAGGCGATGCTGATTGCCACTTGGTTTGCGGCCATTGCCGTGGTGCCAACCCAACCCAACATCAATGTCCCCATGGCAAAAGCACCACCTTCGAGCACATCCTGCGCGGCCACCGGCAACCCGTCCCGGAACAGTCGGTTCAAGAGTTGCAAATCCACTGCGTGCGTAAAGATCCCAAAGCGCTTCATGATCCGAGAACGGGAAATCCAGAGCCACATTCCAAGCGCTTGACCCCAACGCGCGATCAACGTCGCCCACCCAGCTCCCTCCAAACCCAGCGCTGGAAACCCAAACAACCCAAAGATCAGCAGCAGATTGAGAACCGTATTCAGCACAATGGCTCCGGCCATGAACCACACGACCGGCCACGGATGGTTGAGTGACTCTGCGGCTTGACCCAACAATAGTGCGACAAGGGCTCCTGGCATGGACCAGGCAAGTAGTATCATGTAGGTCCTCGTGAGTTCGACGACCTCTGGCGGTTGCCCGAGGCGTCCCAAAATAGGGACGACCGCGGAGAGTGCCAGCGCGATTAGAAGACCAACTCCCATCGCAAGAACGAGACCCGCACGGGCGCAGTTACCAGCTTCAGGTGCGTCGCCCGCACCAAACGCCTGCGCGATGCGCGGCGACACGGCACCCAGAGAGCCATACGCAAAATACATCGCAAACATGACAAAGTTCCCCGCCAGCGCGGCCCCTGCCAACTGAACGGCTCCAAGCCGTCCGACCATCAGGGTGTCAGTGATCTGGAGAACGACCTGCCCGGCCTGTCCGATCAGCATCGGCGTCGCCAGAAAAACCAACGGCCCCGCGGATGCGCGGAGTCCGCTAAAAAAATGTCGCCTTGAGGTCAATTGCCGATGGCGGTTAACCGTTATCCCTGCGCGTCCGGCGGGAGCTCAAACAACGAAAGCTGATTCACAATGTCAGCCATATCCCGCCTTCGCCGCCCGCCAGCAGCCAGAGCAGGTTTCCCCTCGGCGTTAAGTTCGGCTTTTTCGAGGTTGGCGAGGATTTGTTTTGCGCGATCGATGATGGTATCTGGAAAGCCAGCCAGCCTGGCGACTTGAATCCCGTAGCTCTGATCCGCCCGTCCGGGAACAATCTTTCGCAAAAAAATCACCTGATCATTCCATTCCCGCACGGCCACATTGAGGTTTTTTACACCTTCTCGTGTCCGTTCGAGATCCGTGAGCTCGTGATAATGCGTCGCGAATATCGTGCGGCATCCGATGGCGTCATGAAGGTGCTCGGCGACACTCCATGCGATGCTCAATCCGTCAAACGTCGATGTCCCCCGACCAATCTCATCCAGAATGACGAGGCTCTGCCGGGTCGCACAATTGATGATATTTGCGGTTTCGTTCATTTCCACCATGAATGTGGACTGCCCGCGTGACAGGTCGTCGCTGGCGCCAACGCGTGTGAAGATGCGGTCAGCCACGCCGATTACCGCCGATTTTGCAGGAATGAAGCTTCCTGTCTGAGCGAGAAGCACGAGGAGCGCGACTTGCCTGATGTAGGTGCTCTTTCCCGCCATGTTTGGTCCGGTGAGAATAGCAAATCCCTGCGTATCGGAATCGAGTAGCGTGTCGTTTGCAACGAACCGCTCGCCGCCAGATTTCAGATCCAGCACGGGATGACGTCCGGCCTCGATCTCGACGGCGCTGCGTTCCTGAATCGCCGGGCGGCAATAGTCGTGAAGTCGTGCAGATTCTGCAAACGAGCCCAGCGCATCGACGGCGCCGAGGGCGGCGGCCGTCTCCTGAATGCGTGCCGTCTGCTCGAGCACCGTGCGCCGCAGGCGTTGGAAGATTTCTATTTCAAGCGCGCGCGCACGCTCGTCCGCACCGAGGATCTTTCCTTCGATTTCCTTCAGGGCTGGCGTAATAAATCGCTCGCCATTCGCCGTGGTTTGCTTGCGGTGATAATCAACTGGGACGCTGCCGAGATTGGCGGCAGTGATCTCGATGAAATACCCAAAAACCGAGTTGTATCGCACCTTGAGCGACTTGATTCCCGTGCGCTGGATCTCACTTTCCTGCAGGCTGGCAATCCAATCCTTACCCTCATGGGAGGCTGCACGCAGCTCATCCAGAGCGGGGTCATATCCGTCGCGAATCATCCCCCCATCCCGAATCAAGGCGGGAGGTTCATCCACCACGCCGGCCTGCAGCACGGCGCACAAATCGGGCATTGCGTGGAGGTGTTGCGCGAGGTCGGCGAAAAGCGCCGGGGTTGCCGATGGAGCGGTGGCAATCTGGGATAGCCGGTCCTGCACGGACGGTACTGCGCCCAGCGAGGACGCCAGCACAGCGAGGTCGCGGGCATTGCCGGAGCTGCCACTCAGCCGGGACAAAGCCCGCTCCAAGTCGCGAATGCCCTTCAGGTCGGATCGCAAAGCGGCCAATGTGCCGGGGTCCGCTATCAGGCAGGCGACGGCCTCCTGCCTGCTCCGAATGGATTCCACGGATCGCAGGGGATGGAGCATCCAATCCCGCAGCGTGCGCGCGCCGACTGGCGTCACCGTATTGTCGAGCGCGCCCACCAGCGTCATTTCGCGGCCCCCGCGGGATTGGACAATCTCAAGGTGCGTCTGCGTGACCGCATCGATGATGAGGTACTCACTCGTTTGGTAAGGTTTCAGAGTTCGGAGATGCGCGACATTCCTTCGCATTTGCCGACTCAAATAGTGGAGGATTGCACCCGCCGATCCAACCCCCGCACGGAAATGGGCGCAGCCAAAACCATCCAAGGATTGCACTCTAAAATGCTCACGCAGCAAGTGCGCGGCTGAATCCGGATCGAACACATACCCCTCGATTTGCTGTGCATTAGGGATTTCGTTTAAGGGTCCTCCCCCATCGGGAATTACGATTTCAGCTGGGGACACGCGTGCGAGTTCATCGAGCAGCTGCGCCATCGATTCCACTTCCGTGAGGCGAAATTCGCCCGTGCTCAAATCGACGTATGCGATGCCAAAAACACCACGGATCTCGCAAATTGCCGCAAGGTAATTTTGCCTCCGTTCATCGAGGCCAAAATCATCCAATGTGCCCGCGCTGATGACTTGCGAGAGTTCGCGGCGCACTAACTTCCCGGCTTGGACTTCACCGACCTGATCACAGATCGCGACCTTCTTACCGCCAGCGATGAGTTTTTCGATGTATCCGCGGGCAGCGTGATACGGCACTCCGCACATCGGCATGGTTCCCCGCTTGGTCAGAGCGACATTGATGATTGCAGCAGCAGCTTTCGCATCATCGCCGAACATCTCGTAAAAGTCACCCAGCCGGAAGAGTAAGATCGTGTTGGGCGGGAGCTCGCGACGCACAGCGTTGTACTGCCGCATCATTGGCGTCTCTTTGTCCGACATGGCGCGATTATTGTTCCGGCTGACTCGAAAGAAAAGCAGAGATCGGGCTGGTAGGCACCGCGGTGTCGCTACGCATCGGAAGACCAGCCTCCCAGGCGTCGCGCGCGGCTGCGACCGTGCATCGGAAAGCATGCGCCATGCGTACCGGGTCGGCTGCCGCAGCGATGGCGGTGTTGACCAGCACGGCGTCAGCGCCCATTTCGAGCGCCTCGGCGGCGTGACTTGGTGCCCCGATACCCGCATCAATGATGACGGGTACGGTGGCTTGGCGGATGATAATTTCGATTTGGGATCGCGTCTCGATACCTCGGTTGCAGCCGATGGGTGAACCCAGTGGCATCACTGTGGCCGTACCCACATCCTGCAATCGACGGGCCAAGACGGGATCTGCATTAATATACGGGAGCACGGTGAACCCCTCGCGGACGAGGATTTCTGCTGCAGCGAGCGTTTCGATGGGGTCCGGAAGCAGATAGTGGGGGTCGGGATGAATCTCCAGTTTTACCCACATCGGGAGACCCGCCGTGGCGGCCAGCCGCGCCAACCGCACGGCCTCATCCGCATTCATTGCCCCGCTCGTATTTGGCAGAAGCAGAAATTTCTTTGGATCAATAAAATCCAGAATATTTGCAAATGGATCGCTTTTTCCGGTGAGGTCCGCGCGGCGCAGTGCCACGGTCACGATCTCCGCTCCGCTGGCGTCCAGTGCATCGCGCATTACCGAATTGGAAGAAAACTTCCCCGTTCCGACGAGAAGTCGGGAGTTGAACGATCGGCCGGCAATGACGAGCGGAGCGGTTATCATCATCGATTGATTCGTTAGCCCATGATCCCGACGGATTTGAACTTGGCATCCACGTGTTCAAAGTGCCGGTCGAGCGCGCACGCATGCTCGATTTCTGCTGGTGATAAATGCGCTGCCACTTCGGGCTCCTCGGCTAATGTCCGGGAGAGCGGGATTTTTTCCTGCCACGTCCGCATGGCAGCGCGCTGCACGGCTTCGTAAGCGGTCTTTCGTTCGAGCCCCTTGGTGGTGAGCTGGAGTAATGCACTCTGGCTCGCATACAACCCGCCGGTGATCTCCAAGTTGCGCAGCATGTTTTCCGGATACACAATGAGGCGATCCACAAGCTTCGTGAGCAATAAGAGCATGTAATCTAGCAACGTGCAGGAGTCAGGCAGAATGATCCGCTCCACGCTGCTGTGGCTGATATCCCGTTCGTGCCACAGCGCCACGTCTTCGAGCGCGGCGACAGCATTGCCCCGGATGACGCGCGCGAGTCCGCTGAGCCGTTCGCCGGTGATGGGATTGCGCTTGTGCGGCATCGCAGAGCTCCCTTTTTGGCCGGCGCTGAAATACTCCTCCACTTCAAGCACCTCCGTGCGCTGCAGGTGGCGAAACTCGGTCGCCCAGCGGTCGATGCTGGCCGCGATTAAAGCCAGCGTCGTCATGAACTCGGCGTGCCTGTCACGCTGGACGATCTGGGTGGAAATCGGCGCCGGAATCAGGTCCAGACGCTCCATCACGTATTCCTCCACCCGGGGATCCAGATGGGCGTGAGTGCCTACCGCACCGCTGATTTTCCCCACGCGCACGCGATCACGCATCTGGGTGAGTCGCTCGATCGCACGGCCAAACTCGTCATACATCAAGGCAAGTTTGAGTCCGAACGTGATCGGCTCAGCATGGATACCGTGACTGCGGCCCATCATGGGCGTGAATTTGTGCTCGAGCGCGCGGCGGGCGAC
>JBDNGG010000127.1:0-5883 GCA_041689405.1 Terrimicrobiaceae bacterium
CCGTGTTCGATTCGCACACGCCGAGCCATCTTTCCAACATCTCCATTCATTTACATTTTGTCAAGATTTGCACACTGACCCCTAGTTTCAGCATTCCCAGAGAACCCGCGGCCGGAGTGTGACTGTCTGAGCCCAGTAACGTTTTACCCGGGATGCCGAACCGTTCCATGTGGACAACATGACTGATCCCGTTTCCCGGGCCGCTATACCACAGGCCAAACTTGTGGCAGGCGCTCCGCAGGAAGAGATGATCGTCGGCGTTCTTGAAGTCCACCTGCAAGAGATTGTGGTCAACGTATTGGGCAGAAAGCTCGGTTTGAACGCGGGAAATCTTCACCGCTTCCAACTCCAGCATGACCAAGGTGCCCGTGGCATCTTGCGTGAGGGTCTGATCTATTTTAAGCCCAATTTCTTCTCCCGGCTTCAATGCGCCTGCCAAAAGATGGGATTGAATTAACTTTTGTGTGACGTTGGGATTCATAAGCGTCAGGAATAGCTGATAGAATTGGATTTTCGGGGGCGGGGTTTTATTGGGTTGATGGAGTGATGGGAAACCCTGCGCGCGCCTGCTTCGCGGCGGCGACCATGTTTTGCAACGCGGGACGCACCTCCTCCCATCGGCGGGTTTTGAGCCCGCAGTCGGGATTCACCCACAAGCGTTCCTTCGGGATGACGCGCGCCGCGGCCTGGATCAGGGCGAGCATTTCCCCGGTGGAAGGCACGCGCGGCGAGTGAATGTCCCACACGCCGGGGCCGATGTCGTTCGGGTATTGGAACTGCGCGAACGTGCCGAGCAACTCCATGTTTGAGCGCGAGGTCTCAATGGAAATCACGTCGGCGTCGAGCGCGGCGATGCTGTCGAGAATGTCGGCGAATTCGCAGTAGCACATGTGCGTGTGAATCTGCGTTTCATCACGCACCCCGTTGGCCGCGAGGCGGAAGGCGTCCACCGCCCAGCGCAGATACTCCGGCCAGTAGGCGCGGCGCAAGGGCAGTCCCTCGCGCAAGGCTGGCTCGTCAATTTGGATAATGCCAATGCCGGCGGCTTCGAGGTCACAGACTTCATCGCGGAGCGCAAGGGCGATTTGCTTGGCCGTCTCGCTGCGCGGCTGGTCGTCCCGCACAAAGCTCCATTGCAGGATGGTGATGGGGCCGGTGAGCATTCCCTTCATCGGTTGGCGAGTGAGCGATTGCGCAAACTTCGCCCAGCGCACCGTCATCGGCTGAGGACGATGCACGTCGCCGTAAATGATGGGCGGCTTGACGCAGCGGGAGCCGTAGCTCTGGACCCAGCCATTTTGGGTGAAAGCGAACCCGGCAAGTTGCTCCCCGAAATACTCGACCATGTCGTTGCGCTCGAACTCACCGTGAACGGGCACGTCCAGGCCGGCCTCCTCCTGCCAGCGCACGGCCTGGCGCGTTTCCTCTTCGAGGAAGCGGTCGTAGTCGGCGGACGAAAGCTCGCCTTTCTTGAAGCGGGCACGAGCAGCGCGGACTTCTTCGGTTTGCGGGAAGGAGCCGATGGTCGTGGTGGGGAACGCGGGCAGGTTCAAGCGCGCTTGTTGTTGCGCGTGGCGCCTGGCAAACGGGCTTTCCCTGTTGAGCTGGCGCGGCGTGACTTCTCCGCTGCGCTGCTTCACAAGTGGGTTGTGAATGCGCGGGCTGCTCCGTCGGCTGGCATTCGCCGCAAGATTTTCCTGTAACGCGGCGTGGTGGCCGTCGGGATTGACGAGTCCGGCAAGCTGCGCGACTTCAGCCAACTTCTCCGCCCCAAAGGCGAGCCAGCTTTTGAGTTGGGCGTCCAGTTTAGTTTCGGGTTCCAGGCTGAGTGGCGAATGAAGCAACGAACACGACGGCGCAACGATGAGCCGGTCGCTCCCGAGAGCAATCGCCGCCTTCTGCAAGAGGCCCAGCGAACCCTCGAAATCGTTTCGCCAGATGTTCCGTCCATCCACGACGCCGAGCGAGAGTTGCATCGTTGCGGGCAGTTCCGCGAGCAGGCGGTCGAGCTCGTGCGGCGCGCGCACCGCATCGAAATGGAGCGCGTCCACCGGCAACGCGCAAACCGCTGGCAAATTCTCTTGCAAGTCGCCGAAGTACGTCGCGAGCATAAGTTTCAAATCTGGCGCAGCCTCGCGGAGATGCGCGTAAGCGGCGGTAAACGCTCCGCGTTGTTCCGGCGTCAGGTCGAGGCAGAGCGCCGGTTCATCAAGTTGCACCCATTCCGCGCCTTGAGCGCGAAGGCGGCGAAGGACTTCGGCATAAACCGGCAGCAACTGGGGCAACAAAGAGAGTCGGTCGATCGGCTCTCCGCTCTGCCCGCGCACTTTGCCGAGGCACAGAAACGTTACCGGCCCGACGAGCACGGGCACGGTGCGGATGCCGAGTGCCAGGGCCTCGGCGAACTCATCGAAAGGTTTGGTCGAGGAGAGCCGGAAGGTCTGGCCCTCATGAAGTTCCGGCACTAAGTAGTGATAATTCGTGTCGAACCACTTAGTCATTTCCAGCGCGGTGCCCGGACTGCTGTGGCCGCAGTCCGGGCAGCCGTTCGTTTCGCCGCTGATGCCGCGCGCCATCGCAAAATAGGTGTCCAGATTCACCGTGTGGCCGTGCCCGTGGAATCGTTCCGGCACCGCGCCCACGAGCGCGCAGGTGTCGAGTACCTGGTCGTAGAGGCTGAAGTCATTCGAGGGAATGAAGTCGAGGCCGGCGGCTTTCTGCGTTTGCCAGTTCTCCGCGCGGATGCCCTTGGCGGTTTCGAGGAGGTGGGCTTCTCCCGTTTTCTTCGACCAAAAGGATTCCAGGGCGCGTTTGAGTTCACGCTTCGCCCCGATGCGGGGAAAGCCGAGGTTATGGGTTCGTAAGTTGTTTTTCATTTCAGCAGGCATTCTTACGGTGGTGTTTTGCAGTCCGGTTGAGAGCTGGTTTTCAGAAGCGGTAACTGATCAAGAAGATCGTCACAATATTCCCATTGATCCAAGGTTGCCTTCCACTCCTTGGGGATGGCATTGATCCCCTGATACGCTCCCAACACCATTCCAATGGCGATACCGCGTGACGCATTATCTCCGCCTACCATGGCATTGGCCACGATCGCTTTTTTTAAACCATCTTCCTGATCGGCATATTTTAGAATGAAGTAAACCGCCCCTGGGAGTGTCCCCTCGGTCGGACTTGCTTTGCCGACTTTAATGGGTTCGGATCGACCGACATCCCATAGCCGTGCCATCGAGGTTAATGCCAAATCATCCGCAAAAGTCTCATGAGACAGCGGTGCATCAGGATTGGTTGCCTCTTGGAATTTGGTAATAGCTTGAGCGACTTTCGTCTCAAAAAAACCGCCCATCAAGACGGCGACAGATTCTATCGCGTCTTGAGGTGTCGCACCATTTATCACACGATGGGTCACACGGGCAAAAAATTCCCCTCCGCCCAATGCTTCGCTGTTCCTATGCGTGAACATCGTTTTACGTGCGACATCCACTAGCTCATCTTCGGTTTCATAGTAGGCATGTGCCGCAACATGACGAATCGCCATCGCATTGGACATGCCGCCCAATTGCTCAATCGGGTATCCGTTTTTCACCTGCGCATAAGTCTCTTTGGTCATGGTGCAGATCCATGAGCCCCAGCCGTTTTCCAAGCGAATCATCCAATGAGGAATCATCGCCGCAACACTAAACGCCCTTGGAGGATTGGCAATTGCCGCCAAGTGTTCTAAAACCACGATATTGTAATCACCGTAGTCGGTGGTTCCCCCTGCTTTTTTACCGGGATGATAGTTTCTCTCGCCCCAGCCAATCCCATGAGTTTGCCCTCCCATCATTTCACCCGGTGACATAAATCGTTCGATCGGCTGATTCCCATAGGCCCTATGGATTTTTTGAGCATCATACTCGTAATGACTTCCCAAGCACAGGGCATCTGCAACGATTGCACCCATGAAGGCACCTTTGATTGATTCTTCTTTTGATATATCACTCATATTTTTCATCTAATTTGTCTCAGCTTCTACCAGCAGGGCCCGGGCGGTGCGGATGCGGTAAACACAGCGACGGGCGCCCTCCAATATATGCTCGGTCCGCTCGATGACTACGCCTTCTCCCAGGACCGCACGGAAGACATCAAGCTCAGAGTCGCAGAGCATGGGGCACACTTTGGCTGCGGCGCAAACGGGACAGTGGTTCTCAATCAGAAAAAAGGAGCCGTCCGACTGTCGCTGCACTTCAGCCATGTAGCCTTCGTCGTTGCGGAGGGAGATTAATTTCTTCAGGCGATTTTGAAGCGGCGCGCCAGCCGGGATGCGGGATCGGTAGTTCTCAATCTGCTGCTGCGTGCTTCGCAACACGACCCGCTTGACGCCTTCCCCGCCGAACGTCTGTTCGACCGCGTTGAGCAAGTTCACGGTCAAGCCCGCATGGGCATCCGGGAAATGGGACTCGGCGGCCGGCGTCAGACCCCACATTTTCGCTGGCCGCCCGATGGGGCGCTGCTCTTCCTGGTAGGTCACCAGCTTTTGGACCTGTAGCGCGTAGAGGTGCTGCCGAACGGCCATGGCGGAGATGCCCAATTGCGCGCCCAAGGCTTCGGAGTCGCTCGGCCCTTGCTGCTTGAGCAGGCGCAGGATCGCTTGCCGACTGGGCATCGGATCGGATTTCTTGCGAGCCGTAACGCGTTTCATCATGGGGCAAACCTTACAGCCAACCCTTCTCCGACGCCAGTCGAATCAACCGGTTATTTTCTAAAGCACAAACTTTCATAAATCACTTGCAAGGCACCATCGCGCCGCGTATTCTTTTCTCAAGTAAGCGCTTTATTAAGTAAGGAGTGCGGAGACGGAATCCCATCAAAGGGCCGGAACCCGGGACCTCGCCGACTGACACGGCGCGAGCCCGGATGCATGAAACAGAAAGGAACCTATGGCTGACACAGAAAACAAATACGCAGAAAACGTTGCCGGACAATTCTACGTCGATGACCAGTGCATTGACTGCGACCTGTGCCGGGAAACGGCACCCGCCAATTTCACTCGCAGCGACGATGGAGGTTACTCCTTTGTATTCAAGCAACCGAGCACGCCGGAGGAAGAAGCGCTTTCCAAAGAAGCCATGGAGGGATGCCCGGTTGAAGCGATTGGGAATAACGGCGCAGACGGAACGTGATCGATTTACCGGCTGGAAGCGACCGCAAGGTTGCGACCGACCTCAACCAGAAAACAAAAACAAACCGCAAAACATCAATGAAAACACCAACTATCACTGCCTACTTGAAAACCTCCTGCGGCTGGAGCCAGGGCGTGCGCTCCATCATGCGCAAATACGATCTGGCTTACGAAGATCGCGATATCATCATCAATCCGCTATTCCGCGCGGAGATGGTCGAAAAGAGCGGGCAGCGCCTTTCTCCTTGTGTGGAGGTCGATGGGCACCTGCTGGTCGATGTCAATGGCGACGAAGTGGAGGCCTACCTGCTCGACGCGGGACTGGTGCAACTGAGCGCCGCCGTCGCCGACGCGCCGACCGACCGGTCATGCGACGCACATCACCGTGGATAACGCCTTACCGGATCTGGATATTCCGGTTCTTTCAGCAACCATCAAAATTAATCTGACATGAGCACCTCAACAGACACCATCGAAGAAGCAGTCAAAAGTGAATACAAATACGGCTTCTACTCGGACATCGAGACGGAGTCCGCACCGCCGGGATTGAACGAGGGCATCATCCGGTTCATTTCAAATAAAAAGAACGAGCCGGAGTGGCTGCTGGAGTGGCGGCTGAAAGCGTATCGCCATTGGACGACCCTGCAGGAACCGACGTGGCCCCAGGTCCATTATCCGAAGATCGATTATCAGGATATCACTTACTTCGTCGCGCCCAAGAG
>JBDNGG010000128.1:0-1686 GCA_041689405.1 Terrimicrobiaceae bacterium
ACTCTTTGAGAAGGAAGGTTGTGGTGAGGATTCGTTTTTTGGGATCAAAGATTTGACGGGGGTCCCGAATCCCAAGATTCTTCTCCTTTCCAATGGCCAACAGCGTGGTCGGCGCCGCCAAGGCCACCGACGTGCCATAGGTGGAGACTCCATGACGGCGGTTCGCATAGAGATAATCTTTCCGCGCCGTCTTAAACCAACCCAGACTGGTCCGAAATGGCAACTGCATGGAGTAACATCGCCAATTCGGATCATCCGGGAAACCACCCAAGCCGATCGAGATCGCATCGGTCCCATTGCCAGCCACCAGTGGATAGTAAGGCCTTTTCGGAAAGCAGGCTCCTTCGTCCCCGGACTCGAGGTGCCCTGATTCGTAAATCATCATCTTTGCTGGATTTTTACTGCGGAAAGCGAAGTGCTCTATCCCCCGCGTCCTTGTAGCCTGCCGCGTTGAGGGCGGTCTGCAAACCGTCGGGTTCAGCGGCCCCGGATACACGCGAACCGGTTCCCATCACGCAACGATTTGTTGCTCGATCACCTAAATTCCGGAACGGCATTGGATGCCCCTCCTACCGGGCCGAAGTCGCCAAGTTGACGACCTCCCCTTCCGCGATGTTGTTCTTCACCAAAATCTTCGAACAGCTGTCGGCGATCTCGATTGCTTTACCACCCGCCAAGGGGACAATCAAGTTTTCAGAAAGGATGATTTGTTGAGAATCCTCCATGGAGATCGCCGCCACCTTTCCTCCCACCACCATGTTTCCAGAGACCCGGCTGAGCTTCGCAAAATCCAGGGTGAACTTGGTTTTCGGGCCCTTCCATAAGCGAATGACGTAATCGCCCGTATAGTTATCAAATTGATTGTCCACGATGGTGATGCGGGTGGAAGTTCGCTGGCTGATAGCCATATCCTTTCCATTAGAGAAGATGTTGTTCGAGATCGCGCAGTATGAACTTCCGGCCACCGAGATATCGGTCCCCTGACCATTCATAAACTGATTTCCGGTAATCACCGTTCGGCCTCCACCATTGCCGGCCATGCTGATCCCGACCGTTTTGGTTCCGTCGAAGGTATTATACGCGATGACACTATTGGCGCCCGCTCCGTCAATCCCTGTGCAGCCAGCCTGGTTATCCTTAAAAACTTTATTGGTCACAATGATTTCATTGATCAAGTAGCACCAAAAGAGGGCAGCGGAGCCACAATTTTCGACATAGTTATTCCGGATCGTCATCTTCGTGATCGTAGTGCCGACATGGATGCCAAAAACCGCGCAATTATAGACCCGGTTGTTTTCGATGGTGATATTTTCTCTGCTCTGAACCGAGATTCCGTCGGCGGGTGAGTTAAGAATGGTATTGTTGCGGATCACCATATTGCGCTGATCCCCGCCCCCCCCGGTCTGCGCATCCATTTGAATAGCAGACAAAGTATAGGAATTCGGTTCATCAGGTTGCCGCTGACAATCAAAAGTCATCCCTTCGATGACCAGCCCATCGGCGGCCTCGACCTGTGCGTTCGTGGCCAGGATCGGAAACGTATTGGAAAAAACGCTAAACTTGGTCACTTTGTAGGAATTCATCGCCCCTTCATAGCCATAAACGGTGAAGGTGATTTTGTTCTCCGCCGGATCAATCGCCACAATGCGTCCGACCGTCCCGTTGGCACCGGAACCGTTTCCATCG
>JBDNGG010000129.1:0-3112 GCA_041689405.1 Terrimicrobiaceae bacterium
CGACGAGCACCACGCCATTAACGACGTTTCAAAAAGCGGCGGGTTACAACCATTTTTCGCCAGGCAATGGCGACGGTTATTCGCAATCTGTCTCCGCCGTTATGAGCGCCGGATCGGTCTCCCAGAGCGTCACGGTTCTCATTAATTCCCGGTCGCCTGTGTTGAGCGGGATTCCCGTAGTCATGAATTCACCCAGTGTCTCGCTCTCGGGAACAGTCGTCAATGAAGGCGCCAGTCTAATATGGCAGCCTGCGGGTTCCTTTTCCTTGCGGAGCAGGTCTTTCTTTCTGCCCGCAGCGCCGTCGAATGCGATTGCAGGCAGCTCTGGAGCAGCCAGCGCTGCGTCTAATTTCCCGTTCGTCCCGATCACAGGAAGTGAATCTGGGGGATCCGCTTCCTACGTTGGCACCCTCAATGTCATCCAGAACGCATCTGGCATCAATTCGCTCTCAACGATGGCGGTGACGTCTTCCCCGAATGGCTTGAATATCATCGACGGATCGGTCTCGTTTAACAGCAATGGTGTCGTGTGCAATGGAGCCGGTGTGGTTACGATTGCCCTCGCCAACCCTGCTTTGGGCAATGTGCGAATCACAAGAAACGTGACCAATCTCATATTCACGGGCCAGACGACTGCCGCCGATCGCATTATTGCGGGTAACGCCGCCGCGGTGCTCGTGGTGGTAAATCAATCGTTGCCTCCCGAACTCACTGACATCGAATTCAGGCAGTCAAACAACCGAAAACTCGCGCTTGCTATCAAATCAAATTCTGGTGCAGCCGCGGTGCTTCGATTTCCTCAAAGCGGTGTCGGAGGGTGGCGACTGCTTCTCACGTTGGAGTCCGTTCCAGCGACGATGCAAATTAGTGGGGGAAGTCAGATTCTAGTCGGCGGAATCCAGTCAGACCGAGCCATGGCAGTAACTGGTGGATCGCTAACAGTTGCGCAGGAACCTGACCCAAAACTGCTGGAGCGTCTGGCAGCAAGGGGCGGCTGGTTGGAGGTATTCGTGCAATGAAAATCCGGGGAAAATCCGGGTATTCGCTCATCGAGGTGTTGATTGCCGCGGCTGTCCTCATGATCGCAATCGCTGGCGCGGGCTCCATGGCGCTTACCGTCACGACACAACAAGAGACGAATGCCGTCATCGCGCGAATCTCGAATTACCACGAGCAGGCGGCGCGGCTTTACCAACTCGGGCTTGCATCCAGTTCGATTGCTGCCGTCCTCCCCGGAGATCCGGCATTGGTTTCACTCACATTTCAAAATGAATCGCTTCAAGTGATGGCTGGTATTGGCACCGTCCAGCGCGCTGATTGCGTTCTCGTGTTCCGCCCATCTGCCGCAACTGAGAGCTGGAGTGCCGGCACTTGGAATCCCGGAGATGCTTCCGCAAGGACGACCAATTCCATGGTTGTCGTTCGTCCGACGATCCGTTGATTGCGTCTGTAGGTTTCGATTTTTGATCATGCTAAAAAAGGTTTCCCTACTTGATACCGCCAGCGGCAGGACGATCTCGATGATTGTTGATTCCGATGACGACGAGATGGCCGTGCTCGGTGCCGGTAAGGCGCCCAACGAAGTCGCGACGGTCACATCGATTACCGGCGCCGATGAATTCGTTCAGCGGCACACGTGGAAAAAGCCAAGCATGGAGGATCGCATTGCCCTTTTTGGGGGGCTTGCGAGATGTTTGGACCGTAATATCCCCGTTGTAAAGGCTCTCGGAATGCAGGCAGGTCGCGTCGCGTCGCCGTCTTACCGGGGGGCAATCGCCGGGATCATCAAGCAAATCCAGCTCGGTGAGAAATTCAGTGATGCTCTCGCGGTATTTCCGGCGCTTTTCACCGACGACGTCCTCGCTCTCATTCGCGCGGGAGAAGAGTCAGGTCAACTTTCTCTAGTGTGCCGTCGAATCGCCAGCAGCAATGCCAAGACGCTGCGTATCTTGAAGAAGCTCAAAGCCGGGATGATCTATCCAGCGATTGTTTTGGTTATTGCTGTCGGTGTAGTCATCGCCATGAGCTTCACTTTGGTGCCTGCCATTGCTAAATTGTACTCGTCGATGAAGGCCACTCTCCCGATGGCGACGCTGGCCATGATGTGGCTCTCGAACGTGCTCATTCATCAGCCATACTTGGCGATTTTACCGTTTATCGGGCTGTATTATTTTTTTAAACGATGGCCGGACATTTATCGGAACATCGCGCTCCAGCGGTTTATTATTAAGATTCCGACAGTCGGTGGTATTATCCGAAAGTCTGCTGCAGCGGTGAGTTTTCGAATCCTCGCGATGTTGTTACAGGCAAATGTTCGCATCAATACGGCACTGGAGATTTGTGCGGATGGATCGACACACGTGGACTTCAAAGAATTTTTTCTGGCGGTTCGGGATCACGTTACGGAGGGCGAGGGGCTCCCGGAAAGCTTCCTGCAGGAGTCCGGGCGGCTCGGTCCAGATGGCCGCATGGTCGCCGCACTGATGCAAATCGCAGGGGAAACCGGTAGTGCCACCGAGATGCTCGACCAAATTGCCGCAGATTACGAAGATGAGTTGGATGGGATCGCCAACCAGATTGATAAAATTATTGAACCAATCACTATCGTTGTGATGGGCACCTTCGTGGGTCTGCTCGTATATGCGATTTATGGGCCGATCTTCAATTTGAGTAAAGTGGTGCTGCCGCAAAAGAAAGCTCCCACACAGCAAGTCGCACCGGGTGCGGTGCGCTAGCGTTTCGCTGTTGCCGCCGCCCACATTTCACCATCCTCTGCAACGTGAAAATCCATTTCAAAGCACTCCTGCTCTTTGCTGTTGCAATGCTACTGCTCTTCTCGGTGGTTTTTTTACTTTCCACGGAGGTGACTCTCGGGGCATTCCGGGAGCTGGAATCGAATGGGATGCGACAGCGCGCAGACCGCTTCGTGCTTACGCTCTCTGACCGGATGCGCCCGCTCACGGCTGCCGTCGGCGATTGGGCATCGTGGGATGAACTCTATAACTTTGTCGAGACGCGCTCACCGGATTTTGCGGATGCAAACATTTCAGCCGCAGGATTCAAGAATCTCGGTCTGAGTTTTTTAATAATCGTCGATAACAAGGGAGGACTC
>JBDNGG010000130.1:0-2652 GCA_041689405.1 Terrimicrobiaceae bacterium
AATGAGCGGATATTTTAGCCAGGCCGATGTTTTCTGCCTGCCAAGCCGAATGGACCCGTCCGCTTCCGTGCTAGCGGAGGCCGCTGGAAATGGCTTGCCGGTAGTGGCTACTCCCGTGGGTGGAAATTTGGAGCGGGTCGTTGATGGTGAAACGGGGTATCTCTGTGATCCGAATATGCTCCACGAACGCATGATCTCACTTTTATCAGATGCACCCCTGCGTCAGAGGATGGGAAATGCCGGCCGAAGGCTGGTCCTTGAGCGATTCACATGGCGTCAGGTGGCGGTGAGGATCACGGAGAATATTCGGGGGAAAATTACCTGATGGAAAAGCGGCCCGATTTAAGTGCAGAAATTCACAAAGCTTGGCGGCTTGCGACGGCTCCGTGGCGAGCGATGCCATCCTGGGTGCTCGTCGGCGCGCCGAAATGTGGCACATCCACATTATACGACTACCTGGTGGACCATCCCGACTGCCGAAGAGGCATCCGGAAAGAACCAACAAATTTCCTTCACTATCCGGGCAGTCGATTGCGATCGGCGATGAATTTTCCGATTCGCTACCCAGGGAAGTTTTTAGTCGGGGACGGAAGTGTCGAGTATTTCACGCATCCGGATGGCCCGCAAAATCTTCACGCTGTGATCCCGGATGCGCGCTTGATTTTTGTCTTTCGCGATCTGGTTGAGCGTGCATGGTCGGATTTCCGGATGTTTCGCAAAGATGGTCGTGAACGCGACGAGTTTGAAACGGTGGTCCGTCGCGCCACCGCCTGGGTCGCAGATCCAACACTGGCCCCGCTCATCGAAGCTGCGGCAAAACAAGCATACAACCCGGTTCGGTATGTGCTGTGCGGGATGTATGCGCGCTATCTTGAGCGTTGGTTGGAAGTATTTCCGCGGGAGCAGTGTTTATTTCTGATGAGCGAAGAATTTTTTGCTGATCCGGTTGGGACTGCGTTGATCGCGAGAAAACATGTAGGTCTGAGCGATGCGCCCATTCGGGCTTTGCCTATAGCCCGGGATGGGGGGTGCCGGGACGATATGCCGCCATCCGCCCGCGAATGCCTCAGCGCGTTTTACACGGCTGAGAATGAGCGGTTGGCGTTCTTGCTGGGGCGGAAATTGCCATGGATGCGATCATGAGCAACGCAGTTAAAATCGTGGAGACAATCTCGGTCCTCGCGCACTTGCGCTTCGCAATGATCGAGCGACTTCGACACATGTATCACATGCGTGGTCGAGTCGCATTTCGTGCGAGACTTGCCGGCTTGACTGCCGTAGCAGGAGCAGAAGAAATTCGACCAAATTTTGGGTGGCTGACCGATCCCACTCGTCCAGCCGAGGCTCGGATTGGCGGTGCAGTGAAGCTGGATCATTTGCGGGATGCTTTTGGCGAATCGCGGGATAAGTTTTCCGTTCTTTATTTGATTAGCAGCATTCTGCATCTGATTCCTTTTCCGGATGAATTGATTTTGTGGGCTAAGAAAAATCGGATTCCAGTGGTGTGGAATCAAAATGGCGTAGCTTACCCGGCGTGGTGCGGATCATTTTATCCATGGTTCAATGCACCGATGCGTAATTTGATTCACCGTGCAGACTACGTCGTCTATCAGAGCGCGTTTTGCCGAGATTCTGCCGATCGATATCTTGGGGCGGTTGGTGCACCGTCAAAAATTCTTTGGAATCCGGTAGATCTCTATCGCTTCTCGCCGTCGGAGAACGAGAGTTCTTCGAGTGAGCAACGCCCTTGGAGGCTCCTCGCGATGGGAACTAACCATGCCTTCTATCGTGTGCGTTCTGCGCTGGATTGCCTGGCCGCGTTGCGCGCCAAGGGGCGGGATGCGCATTTAATGATCGCTGGTGAACTTCGCTGGCCCGGAGCCGAAGCTGTCGTCGGTAATTACATTCAGAGGCTTGGACTAGATTCGATGGTCACTCTTCGCGGGAGGTTTTCGCAGGATGAGGCGCCTGAAATTTACCGGATGGCCGATGTGCTGCTGCATCCGAAATACAAAGATCCGTGTCCCACAGTTCCCATTGAGGCGATGGCATGCGGGGTTCCGGTGGTCGGGTCCCTCAGCGGAGGAATGAGCGAATTGGTCCCCGATTCTGCCGGGCGATTGATTCGCGTAGTGGATGACTGGAATGCCGACCACGACCCCGATGCCGGACAAATGGCTGCGGCGGTAGAAGCGATTATGCAGTATCACGTGCGCTTTTCATGCTCCGCACGTCAACACGCCGTGCAGCATTTCGATCGTTCAAACTGGGTGGAACAACATCGCGAGATATTCTCCGGTCTTTTGGTAGCGCAGCGGGAGGGATGATGACCGGGAATCCTACAGTCACCGTGCTCATGCCGGTCTTCAACGGGGCACGCCATCTGGCCGAGACTCTCGAAAGTTTGCAGAGACAAACATTTTCGGATTTTGAGATTCTTGTCGTCGATGACGGATCGACAGATGATTCGATGGAGATCGTAAGATGTGTGGGAGGCAGCCGAATCCGAGTGATTTCAAATGACCGTAACCTCGGGCTTGTTACTTCATTAAACCGCGGTAATGCCGAAGCGCGTGGTGTATTCGTGGCTCGCCAGGATGCGGATGATCCCGCGCGTCATGACCGCCTCGCGCGGCAAGTGCAGTTCATGCA
>JBDNGG010000131.1:0-10406 GCA_041689405.1 Terrimicrobiaceae bacterium
CGAGGCTTCGCAAGTCAGAGAAACGATGCGCTCGCGGGCGAGGCGGATGGTTGAAGAGGAGCTTGCCATAACCGGCCTGAAAGTTGAGGACTTGGCGTCTTTACCTAAAGGGGCACCCATCAAAGTCCGTATTGCACGCAAGCTCAGAACGGAAACAACATTGACGCTCAAAGAGGTTGCCTCTCTGCTGCATGGCGGAAACTGGAGATCCTTAGCGAATGCGCTTTCCAAAAATGTGTCAATATGAATGACCGACCCCTTTATTACGCTCCATCCGCCTGATGATCTTGAGGTGGTTCTACCGGTCAGGTTAATGATCCGCCATTTTTTGATGACGGGCTTTGTCGATCCTGCGGCAGCGTGGAGATCGCTACAGACGACGATCCGCATTGCGCGCGGGAAGTTTGAAGGCGAATGGGAGCTGACCTTGTATCCGCCTGACGATGTGAAGGGGCGCAAAGTTCCTGTGCGGTGGGCGCGGGCATTGCTCATCGGGCACGGGCTTATTGTCGGTGTGTCGCTACTCGCTGGCCAGTGGATCATCCCAGTACTGACCACACTTGCTCCGTTCTATGGAGGATGGCTGTTTTTTCTTTGCAACAACACGCAGCATATTGGACTTCAGGACAACGTCTCGGACTTTCGCCTCTGCTGCCGCACGTTTACGCTCAGCCCTATTGTGCGTTTTCTTTACTGGCATATGAACTTTCACACGGAACATCACATGTATGCTGCGGTGCCATGCTACAATCTCTCTCGTCTCCATGCCCTCATCCGGCATGATCTGCCGCCCTGCTCTCACGGCCTGATCAGCGTATGGAAGCAAATCGCCGAAATCCAAATGCGCCAGGAAAAAGATCCGTCGTATCAACATCAAGCATGTCTACCGAACCCAGCGCCAGCTTCGCCTTTCGCATAGGTAACCCTTTCGGCTAATACCAACGCTAAGGGGGCAGGCATGGTTTATTGACATTCCGAATTTCATCTTCCAATCGCGCAAGTCATCATGGCTTGTAATTTCTTCTCGGTGCGGCGACGAGGAAGGGCTGCGATTCCCGCGAGCGTGACATGGTAAACGCTCCCTTGTAATCAATACGAACTTGCCTTCGCATGGCATCCCCTCGCTCGATTCTCTCTCGAAATTTAAGTAAGTATGGCGATAAACCATGCCGAACCCCTTTTCCATCGGAAAGTCGGTGTCGCAAATTATCAAAAAAACCTTTTCCTTAGTGCCACTTCACGCCGACTCCATTTCCCGGAAATCTTCCGGGCGATTAAGGATTTTCGCGACAGAACCTCTATTCGGGAATAAAACATTCAAATGAAGGGATTGCTGATATTCAACAACAAGGCTGGCGGAGCGGCTGACGAACTCCTTCCTCACCTAAAGGAGGCGCTGGGAGGAGAAGTGATTTCTGCAACCCTTGAGGACTTTGAGTGCTTATCGCAAATCCCGCAGCGCGCACTTGAAATGGGTTGTCAGTGGGTCGCTGCTGCCGGCGGGGACGGTACCATAGGATGCGTGGCCCAAAAATTGATCGGAACCGAGCTTCCGTTGGGTGTGATCCCTATTGGCACGTTCAATAATTTTGCCCGAAGCCTTGGCCTGCCGTTGGATCCCATTGCTGCCTGCCGGGTCGTTCGACAGGGGAATGTAGAACTCGTTGACGTCGCCTTCGCCAACGGAAAACCGTTTTTTGAGTGTCTTGGCACTGGTCTCGACGCAGCCCTCTTCCCGATGGGAGAGCAGATAAAATCCGGGAGATTCTCCCAATGGCTTCACCTGCTTCGGATTGCTATTTTGTTTCGGCGGCCTGAGTTCATGATTGAACTGGATCGACCAGCCTCCGAAGCGCTGACTCATCACACAACGAACGAAAGCCGGAGCCTCGTGCGGAGATTCTCCTGTGTGAAAGACAGGATCATCCGCATTCCGGCGCTGATGGTTACCGTCTCCAATGGCCCCTACTTTGGGATGAATTTCGCCATTGCTCCCGAAGAGCGCATGGATGACGGCTTGGTTACCGTCTCGGTGTTTCACCGTTACAGCAAGATGCAACTCTTCGCCCGGTTCCTCGCGATCGCATGGGGGCGCCATTCTCCCTGCCCGAAAACGGTCGCGTTCCGCGTGGCCCAGTTGAAGATCTCAGCTACGGCACCCGTCGCGGTGCATCTGGATGGAACCCCGACCAACCTCTGGCCCCTCAACATCCAATGTCAAAGGGGCGCTTTGTCGGTTTTTCGAGAGCCTTAGGTCACTTGCAGCCATCGGGGATTGACTATACTAGATCACGAAAATGCGAAATGTATGAATGTTGGATGGTCGCACCGACCCCAATGGCCTCCATTCCCGTAGCCCGGATGGTTGGGGGTCACACAGCCGCGGGTCAGCCATCCTAGTGGCCTGTAACTACTAAAGCATCATGTCGATGCATCAGAAATATCGAACATTTAACATTGAACATCGAAATTTTAATGGGTGACTACATATTGCCATTTCCTGGGACATTTCCCATTCTTGCCGGGCAACCGGTGCCAACGCAATTAAAGGGCCTTTGGGCGGACGTCGCTGCGGGAAGGTTGACGCGGGCGGAGTTTCAGGAACGAGAAGAAAACATGATTCGAGGTTATTGTGACGTCTGGGCCGACGCGCTCAGGCTTCCGGAGGAAGGTGACCTGGCCCGAAGTCTCTGCATGGAATTAGGGAGACTGGTGGGCTGCGATGATTTGAATGAAGTAAAAAAACGCTGTCAGAGAGCCGTGCTTGCGATGAAGGAGGATTGGGAATCCACCGTTCGGCCGGATGATGAAAAAACCGTCGAAGAATATTACGACAAAAGCGAACACTATGCCTACGAGCTGATGTGGTGGCATATCCTGGATGAAGACCGCTCTCCTTTGGCCTATGTGTCGGCGTTACACCTCGCACTAAGGAACGGGTGTTCCTCGGCCATGGACTTTGGTGCCGGGGTGGGCGCGGGAAGCCTGCTGTTTGCGAGGCATGGAGCGGCCGTTTCCCTGGTAGACATCAGTTCAACCCTTTTGGATTTTAGCCGAAGGAGGCTTGCCGCCCGGGGAGTTCCCGCGACGTTTATTGATCTCAAGACCGAGGCACTTCCTGAGAATGCTTATGATTTCATTACGGCCATGGATGTGTTCGAGCACATTGCCGAGCCGGAAAAAACGGTCGAAACCCTGGCCAAATCGTTGAGACCGGGCGGCATCCTCTTTGGTCGTTTTGCCGCCGAAGCGGATGACGAACGCCCCTCGCACATTGCCCGCGATTTTGGTCCCATGTTTGAAAAGCTTCATCAGCTCGGGTTCACGGAAACTTGGAAGGACGAATGGCTATGGGGTCACCAGGCTTTTCGCAGAGCAGATAGGTCTTAATGTTCGAGCAGAAATCCTCTGCGGGTGATCTGCTCCAAGAAATTTTTGGAACGTGACTGTAGCTGGAATTTCTCTTCGGATAGATCGATGAATAAAGAGCCAGTCATCGGGCGCTCCGGCGTTGCATCGTTCACCGCTGCGAGCCATCAGACCCAAGCGCTTTGCGGGCTGGTTCAGACCGGATAGCTATTCCTTTTCTACTATTTCACCGAAAATGACGGAGAACCCGAAATGCCTAATGCATCATTAGCCGGAAAATAATCGGAGGAAGTTCTCACTCACATCGGCCGCCACGGCATCCAGCGGCTGCATACGGACCTGTGCGAGGCCTTTGTAGGCGATTTGGATGGAGCCCGGGTGATTGATGCTAGTGCCGTCCGGGGCGAGCAGGGCTGTGTTTGGCAGCAGGGAAGCCGGGGGCGGCATTGATGGCGCGTCGGTCTCGACCAGTAGGCGATCCGCCGGGATTTTTCGAAACGGCTTGAGTTTGCGCTCGCGTCCTTCGGCAAGAAATGAGGCGGAGAATGAAAAATATGCGCCGAGGTTTACCCATTCATCGACCATTTCCTCGGGGCCACCATAGGCGTGCAGAAGAAATCCCGGGTTGTGATGCGGTGCTTCACGAATGATGTCCATGAGTGCTCCCCATGCGCGCAAGCAATGCACGGTGGCTGCGATTCCGCGTTGGATTGCTTCGTTCCATTGCCAGAGAAAAACTTCGCGTTGACGGGCAAAGTTGCCGATGGTTTTCCAGCGGTCGAGTCCGATTTCACCCATGCACCCGCCATCATCCAAAAACCCGGTGAGGTTCCGTTGCCATGCCTCGCTGACGGATTCGATATGCCAAGGATGGATGCCAAATGCGGGGACGATATTAGGATGGGAATCGGCCAATACGCGGACGGCAGGCCAGTCCGCTTCACACGTCCCATTGACGACTTGAACTCCGATGCCGAGGGCCATGCGGCGGGTGAGGAAGTCTATGCGGCAGTCATCCAAAAGCGGATCCTGCAGGTGGTTGCGGGCGTCGTGCAGGAGCGCTGTCATTCGGGACGTTCAGGCGCCCTGGATAGCGACGCGGCGCAGGGTTGCGGTCACGTTTGACATACCGTTTACCCGCGTTGGCGTGAGGTTTTTCTCCACCCCCAGATCCGCCAGGAGGGTTGGATGAAACGTGGCTGCATCATCGGCGGCTGCACCGTCGAATAACTCAGCCAACAATACGACGAGCCCGCGCACCAGCGGAGAATCTGAATCGACACGATAGCGGCAGATCCCGTTTTCGACACGCCCATCAATCCACACCGACGACTGACAACCGTCCACGCGGCGATCCGGGGTTTTCAGCTCTTCGGGTATGGGTTCCAATTTTGACCGATGGCCAATGATGATGGCCAGTCGCTCTTGAGGGTCCGGGATAATCTGATAGCGCTCGACGAGTTGAGTTTGTTTTTTTTGAGGTCGGACATGGGCTTAAGATACACCCGTCGGGGTGAGTGCCACAATTTTCTGCCTGAGATCATCCTCGGGTAGCGATGGCCCGATGAACAGGATCAACGGCTGCTCGATGCGAGTTTCCCGTCCGATGGGCAACCACTGCACGGCGGTCCCCCGGTCCACGTATTGAAAAATATGATACTCGTCGGGAGAGGAACTCAGTCGGGCGAGCCCTTTGGCACGAATCACCTCCGGGGGCAGCGACGCGAACATCCGATCCATCGCCGACTGATCGACCACGGCCGGCAAAAACTCTTGGAGGGAGGCAAAGTGGTGCTCCGCATGGCTCTGGGACATGGGTGTGCTTGCGTGGTCGTGGTGGTCGTCATCTTGCAAATGGTCATGCCCGCAGTGGGTGTCCGTGCATGCGTGAATATGCCGGGATGGGATTCCGCCCACGGCTTGAGCGATGGCAGCCACGGCCTGCGCCACGCCAGCGGGATCCACGCGATTTGCCGTGATGCCTGCCTCAGCGAGTGACGCCTCGACATCCTTGAGTCTGGCATCAGAAATTTCATCTTGTCTTGTGATATGAATGTAGTTTGCGGTGCGTGCCTGGTCGCGCTCGAGGCCATTGTGCCAAAACCGCTTTTGCCACCGCTTGCCGTCGATGAGCGAGATTTGAATCGGCAGGGTGAAACCGCTGAGATCCGGTTCCAGCGACAACAACTCGATGAGTTCCTCGGAGTCGGTGGTGCCGTTCGACTCGATGAGCATTGCCCGGCCGGCCTGATGATCGAACGCCTCCAGCGCCGCAAGCAATTCGTCCCGCGATCCGCAGCACACGCAACTGCCGCTGATCGGTGTGATTTCTGTCGCCAACCCCGCCAGCAGCCCCGCATCAACCTTAGCATTTTGGTAATCATTGATGACGACATGCGGCTCGATTCCGATCGCCTTCAACTCAGGCAGCAGACCGCGGAGAAAGGTTGTTTTTCCTGATCCTAAAAATCCAACTAGCAGAACAAGTGGTGTCATATGGTGGTTTGCGTATAGGGTGCCGCAGAACACGGCATTTCACGATTGTGTTCACACTCGCACAGATTACAACTGATTCCCAATAATCAATTTCTATGAAAACTCCTTCTCGCACTCCAGTCACGATATTAACCGGGTATTTAGGAGCCGGCAAAACCACGTTGCTAAACCACATCCTCACCGGGCAGCACGGTCGCCGGATCGCGGTGATCGAAAATGAATTTGGCGAAATCGGGATCGACCATGATCTGGTGGTCAACGCAGATGAGGAGATTTTCGAAATGAACAACGGATGCATCTGCTGCACCGTGCGCGGCGACCTCATTCGGATTCTCGGCGGCCCGATGAAACGTCGTGACAAATTCGACCACGTGCTCATTGAGACCACCGGGCTCGCCGACCCCGGCCCGGTCGTGCAGACATTTTTTATGGATGACGACATGAAGGAGCAGTTTTTCGTCAATGGAGTGGTCACGCTGGTGGACGCCAAACACATCTTGCAGCATATCGACGATAGCTCCGAGGCTCAGGAGCAGATTGCCTTCGCGGACGTTGTGCTTCTGAATAAATCCGACCTCGTTGGACCCGCTGATCTCGATGCGCTTGAGCGCCGGATTCGTTCCACCAACGCACTAACGAAAATCCACCGCACCATCAATGCCGAGGTCGATCTCTCGCTCGTTCTCGATATCGGCGGATTTAACCTCGATCATGCCATGGAACTAGACCCGCATTTTCTGGATGAAGAAGACGATCACGACCATGGCCATCACCACGATCACGAACATGACAGTGAAGTCACGAGCGTCGGTATCGTCGTGGACGGGGATTGCGATGGGCCGAAACTAAATGCATGGCTCAGTGAATTGGTGCGTGTTGATGGAGCGGATATCTTCCGAATGAAGGGAGTTTTCGCTATTACTGGTAACCCGGACCGGGTGATTTTTCAAGGCGTCCACATGCTCATCGATGCAGCCAACGGCGGCCCTTGGGGGGCGCGTGAGCGGCAGAACCGAGTGGTATTTATTGGCCGCAACCTCGACCGTGAGGCGCTCAACGCCGGCTTTCGAGCCTGCTTGGTATGAGGCTTATTGCAGGTCCAGTATTTGACGTCAATGAGCACGTCGTTGGCGCGCGCTGGCTTGCGGACGGTACGTCCGTGGTCGCGGTGCCATCTGCTGGTGCGCCCGTCGTGTGCAATGGGGCTGATGTTTCCCGCGAACTGCCGGACCATGGTCTGCTTGGAAATGGTTGTCTTGCGGTTCATCCGACGACGCCGATGTTTGCCACAGGAGGATCCGATGGAAAACTCCGCATCTATCCTACGCCGGACGGCGCGCCGATCGAAGTAAAGCTCGGCAGGAGTTGGATTGACCGTGCGCGATGGAGTCCGGACGGCTCACGGCTTGCAGTTGGCCATGGCAAAGATCTCCTGGTTCTGGATCCAACAGGCCAGATCTTCTGGCAGTCGTCCCCTCATAAGAGCACGGTGTGCGATGTCACATGGAATCCCACGCAACCCGATGAACTCGCTGTGGCCTGCGATGGGGGTGCCTATTTGTGGAAAATCGGTGGCGGGGAGCCCTTTGCGCGTTTTGACTGGGGCGGGGCAAGTCTGATCATCACCTGGAGTCCAGATGGCCGCTGGGTCGTCACCGGGGATCAGACTCCAAGTGTCCACCTATACGACGTGCCACGGGATTTCCCCCTGCACATCCAAGGGTTCGAATCTAAGGTGAAAGCGCTGGCATTCAGCAGCAATGCCCGTCGCCTCGCCACCGGCGGAAGCGCGCTGATCACGGTCTGGAACTGCACCGGGAAAACCGGCCCCGAAAATTCAACTCCCCGGCAACTTGAGGGGCACGACGACCTCTGCGTCGCATTGGAATTCCGGCCGGGCAGCGATCTTCTTGTTTCGGGCGGAGTCGATGGGCGTCTTCTGGTTTTTGAAGCAGAGAAATCGGTCCGACCGCAAGCAGCCTATCTTCTCGATTCGGCAGTTACCACTGTGGCATGGCACCCAACTGACCTGCGCATCGTTGCTGGCACTGCCTCCGGAAAAATCCAGACTTTCGACATCAGTCTTTAGCTGGTCGCATTTTCCGCCATTTGGCCTCTGAGTGATTCGGCGTCGGCCTTCGACGGGAATCCAGTGACTTCGCCCGCTGTGGAGGTCATGGAATCGACCAATACTACGGACCATACGATCGTGGATGTCATCCCGAGGTACCCTCCGAATCGCGGCAGATGCTGCCGGACATCGATCGAGTCTTACACCTGTGTTCCGAGAATGTGGAATGTCCGAACAACCAACCAGCCTCGTCGGAAGGAGGGAGCTTTTCCTGCGTGGGTGATCTCGACGATCCGTGTGAAGCCTAGCATGCCCGTGCCCACCGCCAGCAGGATAAATCCAAATGCCAGCGATGCATGTCGGCCCCGTTCGACCGCTTCAGCCGTGGCAGGTTCCGCGAAATGCAGCCCGATGTACACAAGCCCTATGAGAATCGCCACGCCGCCCCCCATGGGCCCTGAGCGTTTGCAAACGACAATCGTTGGTCTGCCGGACGGAGCGGGAGGTTTTTCATTGCTCTGAGAATGGCAGGATTTTGCACGAGAGGGAAGCTTGACACGGCTCTGGTCAACCGGTTCGCATCTGATAGAGTTCCCGTTTTTCTTATGCAGACAATAGTAATTGGACACAAAAACCCGGACATGGACGCGATTGTTTCGGCGCTGGCATACGCAGAGCTCAAACGCCTGACTGGTGTGTCGGGTGTAGTCGCAGGACGGTGCGGGACGACCAACGAGCGGATCGATTTTGTCCTGGGAAAATTTGGATTTAAGGCGCCGGCATTTTTTAGCGATGTCCGGCCAAGGGTGGAGGACGTCATGGATCGTGACATCACGTTCGCGCGCTTCAATTCGCCTGTGTACGAGGCCATGCTCCAGATTGGGGAAAAAAAATTCCGGGGGCTTCCGGTGGTCGATGATAATAACCGGTGCGTCGGGATGATTTCCGGGTTTAAGATCAGCCAGTATCTTTTTCCCGACCTGCATGAACTCGGCTCGGCCCGCGAGGTCCAGGCGTCGCTCTCTGATATCTGTAAGACAATCCAAGGCCATGCCGTAAGTGGCTCTCTGGATTCCAATGAATCGTCCTATGTTCTTCGTGTAGCAGCCATGCACTCGAGCACGTTCCGCGATCGGATCGGTGAACTGGACCTTCCCCGCACCATCATGATCGTCGGAGACCGTTTTGATATTCAATTGCTATCCGTCGAAGCAGGAGTGCGGGCTCTAGTGGTCACCGGCGATCTCGAAGTCGGCGAGGACGTCCTCGAACTCGCGAAAACCAAGGGAAGCACAATCATCCGCTCTCCGCATGATACGGCAACGACGCTCCTACTTGCGAGAAGCGCCGTCACGGCTGGTCGCATGTCGTATTCCAATTTCGAATCCATTTCTCCGGAAATTCCGTTGGAGGAGGCGAAGCACTCGGTCGCATTGTCGTCGCAATTTGCGTTTCCGGTCATTGATGAAAATAGCGAATTGCTCGGGATTCTTTCGAAGAGTGATTTTCTAAAGCCTGTGCCACGGCAGCTCATCCTTGTGGATCACAATGAAATGTCGCAAGCAGTGTCTGGCGCTGCCGATGTCCCGATCGTCGAAATCCTTGATCACCACCGGTTGGGCACCATCAGCACCGAAACGCCGATCCTGTTTCTCAATCGACCGCTGGGCTCCACCAGCACCCTCGTCGCAACCTGCTATCAACAGGCAGCTGTGCCCATCCCACCTGCCATCGCGGGTATCCTCATGGCCGGTTTAATTTCTGACACACTCAACCTGACGTCACCCACCACAACCGATGTGGATCGCGAGGTAATGAAGGATCTGAGCCGGATTGCCGGAATTGATCCTGGCACTCTGGCAAATGAAATTTTCTCAGTCGGCTCACCATTGCTCACGCTGTCTGCCGATCAGGCCATCGTGGCTGACTGCAAGGAATATGAAGAACGGGACTTGAAATTCAGTGTCGCTCAGATCGAGGAACTGAGCTTCTCCCATTTTCCCGAGAAAAGGGATGCGCTCGTGGATGCCTTGGAGGAATACCGGTCGAAGCACCACCTTTTGTTTTCCGCGTTGCTTGTCACCGACATCAATACGCAGAATTCTTTTTTAATCGTGCGTGGTAGCGAACTATACACAAAACATATTGATTATCCCGAAATCGGAACTCACTTATGGCAGATGGACGGAGTGGTTTCGCGGAAAAAGCAGCTCCTGCCATACCTTTCCAATATGCTCGGGCGAATGGCCTGAGCGGATTTTTTCTATCTTCCTCCGAGGTTAACCGATCCGGTAGAACGTCGGGGAAACTTGGGGTCAGTGTGCAAATCTTGACACTTTTCTTCACGGCTAACTCTACGAACTCTCATTGGCAATGAATTCACAAAGCGCGAGCGGAAGTTTCTCATTGTTCTTGCCCGAACGAGTCCGGCTCAGGAGCTGACTGACATTGGTGGCACTTTTCATCTGCA
>JBDNGG010000132.1:0-1852 GCA_041689405.1 Terrimicrobiaceae bacterium
GGCGATTGCAACGCGATTTGATCGGACGGAGGCGGGTATCGGGAGTTTCGAGATTTCCAACCACTCGTTCCTCGTGCCGTATCGAGCATTCTTCGAGGGAACAGTCGGCGGCAAAGCGGACGTGATCAACAGTAGTTGGGGTTTCGGAGATCCGGCGGGAAGGGCGTTTGAGAACCGCACGCTCGACGCGTTGGCAGCCGTGAATCCGTCGGTGACGTTCGTTCGGTCAGCCGGAAATGGCGGGCCGACCGCAACGCCAGGCGTGGGATTCAACGGGATCGTCGTCGGCGCGCTGGGCGGGAGCGGCGATGCGAATCCATTTTTGAGGCCAACGGCATTTACGTCCTCGAAGGCCGGGGACTATTTCGACCCGGTGACGAATACGACATTGACCGGAGTGCGAGCAGTGGTCGATATCGCTGCACCAGGCGAGGATTTCGCGCTGGCGTTTTACGGCGGAAAGTCGGGGTCGCTGGCGGATATCGTAGGCGAAGGCAATCCGGCGACGGATTTGTATTACACCTTCAATCAATCGGGGACAAGCTTCTCGTCACCAGTGGTGGCGGGAGGAATCGCGCTGCTGAAGGAGGTAGCTAATAGCGGGTTGTTTTTTGTCGAGCAGGACGCCGGGAGGGATTCCCGCGTGTTGAGCTCGGTGATCCAAGCGGGAGCACGGAAGACGCTGGGTTGGGACAATGCTCAGGCGGTCGTGAGTGGCGTGATCGTCACAGGTCAGGCGTTGGATTTTGCGACGGGAGCCGGGGCACTCGATTTGAACGCGTCCGCGGGAATTTACGTGGGTGGCACGACGGATGTGTCGGGCGTGAATGGAGGGACGATTACGGCGCTCGGGTGGGATCTCGGTCAGGTCGCGACCGGCAGCGCGAACGATTATTTTTTCGATCTGGCTTTCAACGCGGGAACGGGTCTGACCGTGGCGCTGAATTGGTTTGTCCAGACGACATTTGACACGGTGACGGAACTGCCGGGATACGGGAGCTTTGCGGATCTCAACTTGAGTATCTGGCGGGTGAGCGCGGGTGCGTTTTCGATGCTGGTGGCGAGTTCGGAGAGCGGATACGGAACGACGGAATTTCTGCGTCTGGTCGATCTGGACGCGGGGCTCTACGGATTGCGGGTGACCCATTCCGGGCTGCGGTATGATTTCACGGATGGGGCGGGACCGGAGTCGTTTGGGCTGGCCTGGACGACGGTGACAGCGGTGCCGGAGCCTTGGGCATGGGGCGTGGCTGGCTGGGTCTTTTTAATGTTGATCGTGGCCAGGCGGGCGCGGCTCCGGCGTCGCCCGTAAAGCGGCGGTGGCGACGACGCATGGGCTGGCGGTGCGGTCAAAACAAACCCTGCAAGAGGCAATGCGAAGCAACGGGATATTCCGCTTCGCGGGCAGGAGCCCCGCCGGAAGCAAGTGGAAATTCGTGCAAAGGACGCAAGACACGCCAAGCCGATACGCCACAAATGCAATCCCTCACTCCCAGTCCTTAACCCAAGTTTCTTACGGAAGGCTTGGATCCCGCATGAAACCTGGGGGGCGCCGCAAAGGCACTACAAATCGGGTAGGGATTAAAAATTGATTTCACGGTGGGCAATGCTTTTTTCCAGTCGACGTCGAGGATTTTGTAAGCTTGTGCCTGCTCGGAGTCTGGCACGCTGGCTTGGCGGATATGGACGTTCGCCCGTCGGAGAGCGGCAGCCAGGTGGAGACCAAGCTGTGCGTGCTCAGGAGGCGGCGCGGGCTATGCGAGTTTTATCGACATCGGGGATTGCGGCGTCACCGATGGAACCGACGATGCGCTGGCGCGGCAGCCCCTCGGCGTTGCGGTAGGACTCGACA
>JBDNGG010000133.1:0-1566 GCA_041689405.1 Terrimicrobiaceae bacterium
CCTTCCGCACCCGTCGGCACGTAGTAAATCTCGCCCGCAGGCAAGTTAGCAACGTCCGGCTCATCGCCACGGCACAACCCATGGCTCTTCTGTGCCTCTTGGCCGCCGAGATCGAGATGCAGCGTGTGTGTGTTTTCCTCAAAAAGGAAATCGATTTCCACCCAATCAGCGCCCGTCATTCCCAAACGGAGCTTCTCTGCGTCGCGGCTGACGTCGTCGTAATCGACAGAAAGACCCGATGACAAAATGATCTGATTCACGCCATGCAGCGTCGCCCCGCGAAATCCGTATTGCTTTGCAAATGCCGTCAGCGGTGCTGTGGCTGAGTAGGTCGAGATACAAAGGATGATGTCGTAGTTTGGATAGATATCGTTTTCCAAACTGAGTTCGGTGCCGTCCAGTGCGACCGCGAGGTCAGGCAGGTCAAGATTGCTGCCACCAGTGATCTCATAAGCGAAAATCTCGCCCCCCTTCATTTCAAGCTCCTCTAGGCCGCCATCCTTCAGGCCAAGGTAAAAATGCTGATGAGCATTGCGCTGGATCGAAAGGTCCGGGTTTTGCAAAAATTTGAACCCCTCGATGTCGTGAGGATTTTCGAGATCGATCAGGATGGCAATCCGCTGCCCTGCCTTGGGTTCGAAGGTGCTTTTTATCAATCGCGTGAGGCTGAACGGCGGAAACGTGCGTGCAGTTACTTGTTCGGAGATAGTCATAATTATTTTTTGGTTTCGGGGATGTGTTACGCCCGCCCGCTTGCAGGCGATGCAGCAAAGGTGGCATTTCCCTGCCGCTAATTCAAGTCCAAGCCGAAAAGGCGGACACCAAGCGCATTCGTTTTGGCTCAATGAAGAACATCCCATTTCGGTGACGGTTTTCTTGGGGCTTCATGCCGCAGCGCGGGTGGGTTGGCGCAGAAGTTTGCGCAGTTTGGTTTCGATCGAGCGCTTGAGCTGGAACGTATTGATACTCGCATAGACGCTTTCGAGCGCTGCAAGTCCAGCGGGATCAAGTCCTGAACCGGCTTTGAGCCGTTCAAACGGGGTCGTGGGTTGGTTATAAATTTGACGCTTTTTGCTACCTTCACTCTCAGTTCACAGGTGCTTCATTGTCGGCCAGAAAAAGTTACGAAACTGGCTCCACTCCTTGGCGTAGAGCTCGTTCAAAGCTTCAGCTTGCCAGGGTTCCCCCAATCGCCCGTAGTCCACCAACTGGCGCAACATGGGTCCAGTTCTTTTGTTTGACGCGGGCGTTGTCGTTTTTACGAGACGGACGCGAGCGCGTGAATGCCACCGGTCTTGGACGCACCCGGAAATACTCCAGCAGGTGGAAGTTGAGGAACGCCCCCTCTATTAAAGCTCCGCAGTGCGCCACCGTATCCACCTCCAGCCATCCAGGCCCGGCTGCGTCCCAATGCTTCGTGCGACTCGGGATCTGCGTGCGTAGCAGCGTGCCGGGACGCGTTCCTCATCGTCCGCGACTTCCCACACGGGCCTTGAAGGAACTCCGTAGCCGCTCCATGGTCGTCGCACTCATAGGCAGTAGCTTCTCCCTGCTCTCACACTCAAG
>JBDNGG010000134.1:0-5163 GCA_041689405.1 Terrimicrobiaceae bacterium
ACAACTACCAGTCGTCCTCAAACGCTCCGATGCGATGGATTGTAAAACCCAGTTGTTCGATTCGGTCGCCCCAGAGGTTAGCGTAAATTCATCTGGAGAGGCATTTAGCATAAACGCCAAGCTTTCGACCGCCAGGTTGAGAGGTTCCCGTATTCCGTTAAGGTCTGCCGCTAGCGAAGTCGGATTGAAGTAGCCTTCGTCAAAATACGGCAACATCGCCTCCAGAACTTCTGGGAGGACTTTCGTGGTCGCGTTGTTATCGAGATAGATCATGCCTCATATTGTTTTGCCAAACTCTTGACCAATGGTTCGAGATCGAGGTCTGGATCAGCGAAAGGAACTTGGATGGCAATAAATTTCCCTTCGAGCTTTGCAAGCATGTGTCCCTTTCCGAGAAGGCGCTCAGCTCCTGAATTCTTTTCTCCGGTGGCGATTTCTGCTGTGCCTTTATCTGCGACTTTCAGCGTGAGTCGGTTGCCTAGCTGTGAACGCAGCTGCATCGGCATCACGGTGTTGTCAGGTCGTTGAAGTCCGAAAGTCATAAAGATGCCCGCCGCCCGGCTCTTAATCCCAAGACTACTGACACTTTGTGTAATAGATTCTGCATACTCTTTGTCGAGCATCCATTCTGCGAATTCGTCCTGGAGATAGAAGATTGTAGGAAGGTGTTCCGCGGTTTTTTTCCGGTAAGCTCGGATGTCTTTGCTACCAGTCTTCTCGAAAAGTTTGTAACGTGATTCCATTTCTTGAACTAGCTCCGCGAGCAAGGCAGCGGACTTATCCTTGTCGGTAACGATGCTGCCGCTACCGGCCTTGAGATGAGGTAATTCCTTCAGTCCGAAGTAGTCCACTCCGCTCTTCCCATCGACGAGATATACGTGGGCGTTTTCGGGGCTACGGGTCAAACCGATATAAAGTAGAATGCTCTGTAGGAGCACTGATTTTCCGGAACCCGTTGCACCGGAAACCAAAGTGTGGGGATCGACAAACGGATCCAGCATCTGAGGTTCGCCGTCTTCTTCCCTTACTCCGATCATGACTGCTTCCGATTCCGAATCAAATCCAGGCGAAGAGAGTAATTTCTCAAACACCGGAGCGGCCTGCAGCATCCGGCGCTCGGGCCGGGTCACCATGGTTGAGACTACTCCGAGGCCAGGTGTGATACGGAGGATGTCGATGCCATAGGTTGTCAGAAGTTCGGATGCGGAATCTTCCAACTTTTTCACGGTCAGGTCAGGACCGCCTTCAAAGGTAACGATTGCGGCATTGGGTGTGAGCGTCGGCGGACGGGAATCGGATAGTTTCGACGACATTCCTTTCGCGCGAAGTGCCATTTTCAGAGAGTCCACTACTTTACCAAGCCATTTGTCGCCGTCAGCTGATTCACTAGAGAAACTTTTACTTCGAGCCAAAAGAATCTCCAAAGGGGATCCAGACAAAAGAACCTCTCCGCTGTCCTGAGTGCCAGTTGGCTGGGGGATTTCTTTGCTCAAATTTTCTTTCGGATCTACTTGGGGAATTTCTCCGCCTGGTGAAGGTGTGACGGGTAGGAGGGGTGCCGGTGGAGTTTCCCCGCTTGCAACGTTTCCGTCTCCATCCTCGTCCGGATCGTCGTTCACGTCGGCTTTCAGAAAACGCATAGACGAAAGTCCAAAGCCGGTGTGGCCTTTTCTCAGTCTGAGTTTTTTTGCTTCTTCGAAATTGCTATCTTTGAAGTAAGAGAAAAGCTCTGTGATTTCATAAGAATTGAAAGTCTCTTGTTGGGCTATAACATCTTCATTGTCGGGGATCTCCACGCCCGTTGTAGCCGTCGCGGTGTCGGCATCGTATACGAATACATGCGAGTATCCCCACACCGAAAACGAACACTCTCGTTTTCTCACAAACGAGCGCCATGTATCAGCGGCGAAACGAAGTTGTCCTCCCGAATTTGTCAGCCTAGATAGGATCATGTCTGAAATCCTGGCGAGCCAAAGACCTTGGTCGAGCGGTGGATTTTCAGAGGAAAGAGCACGTGAGATTTGTTTGAGGGTATCGCGAAGCTGCTTAGCCGATGTTTTCTTTCCGTCGCCGGTTTGTTTGATGAACTTCGCCTCCGTGACAATTACGTCTAGGTGCGGAGTCCCGTCCTCCTTGTAAGACGGAGCAAGAACAAGCAGGTCTGCAAGTTGATCACCACTTGGTTTTCCTAGCCATTTGCTGAAGTCATCTAGAGAACACCAGCATATGGGATTTGATTCGCCGATCTCACCAGCTACTAGGAACTTAGTAAGCACCATTCCAAAAAGTTCGTTGGTGCTGTTGGTTCTGCGTGCTGCTTTGAGGATTAGTCCGCCAGAAATCGCATTCGTGTGATCTATGCAGGATTGAGTCAGCTCTCCAATTTGCTCATCGGTCGCGTCTCCAAGTATAGCGGAGAGACGTTGCCTTAGCGAAACGCGTAGCAGCGCGTCATTGGCGGTTGACGATATGATGAGATTTCTTCCACGGGAAACGCTTTGAATGTATCGGATAACTTTGACCTTCTTTTCCTCAAGCAGCCTGCGATCAAGCATTTCATCTTGGTTTACGACCCAGGCGCCGAGTTGGTGACTATCGTCGATGATCTGCTTCACGGAAGACTCGTCAATATCGAGATATTTGATAGGAAGCATGATTTTTCCCTGGGGCCAATGGACGGACTGATCCACGCCATTGATCGGAGCGGTCATCGTCCTTATGTAGTGCCAACCGGCTGCGGATTGGTTGGGACAACAGAGCAAAAGACTTGAGTTGTGGTTGCCTTCCTTAAAAGGAATCTGTCTGTTCCACCTATGGGAATATAGGTGCTCCGGCAGGGATGTGTGCGTGGTGAACACGGAAAGACTCCATGAAAGTTTGGCCTTTGATGAGAAGAGATCCTTGCAATAGACGATGTCTGCATGGGGCGTGTTGCCCTTTTTTGGGCGTGCCTTGACCGCAGTCAAAGCGCTGATATTTATCCTAACCTTCGCCAAGAATCCTTCGGCCTTTCCGTGCGGTTGGTCCGAGTCAGCTTGTGCAACGATGTTTTTGTAAACGTCCTGAAGGCGACCCGCATTCTGATGAGTCAGGATGACTTCACAGTTCATCGGGATCTGCCCTTTGTGAACGCTCGCCTCATTGCGCCTGTCCAACTGTTCCACGATCCGTTGAGGCATCTCGCGGGATTCGCAGTTATAGAGCACTAGCGACAGGTTGTCTTTTTCGTGAGGTTGCAGCCTCACGTATTCATGGAGTTCGTCAACAATGGTGTTTACACCCTCGGTGCAGTTATCCGTTGAAACCTTCGCTTGGGAACCAACCTGCGGCTGCTCGTGTAGAGTGTAGCTTCCCGCGTTGCTGGTTGCCGTTGTCATCGCCGCCTCCAGATCGTTCCAGATCAGGGAGATTTCTGGGTAAAGGGATCCTTTAACCGTTTCATCTAGATCTTCGAAGTGCAATTTTCCTGGAGAACCGTCCGAATAGCTGTGTGACATAGAGCATAGAATTTTTCCTAACGCTCCAAGTAGCTGGTCTCTGCGTCCCTTCCATGCCTCAAGTCTCAGGGGGTGCCAAGGGCAGATGATTGACACGCTGGGTCGCCGGGCATTCTCATCGATCTGCACGGTTCCGATCCGTGAGACACATTTGATGAGAGACTTACGAATCGACTGATGATCGATTTGCGAGATGGCATCGAGCAACCCTATGTATGATTCAACCATTGCAGGAACCTGACCGAGATCCATTGAGTCCTTTTCGATCAGATGGATGAGTGGTGTGTATGAGGCATCGAACTTATCAAGATGTCCGAGCAGGTCTTCGCTGTCTGCAGCGGTCAAATTTCCTTTCGATTCTTGCTCCGCGATGTAGTCCTTGATCTCCATCACCGCAGTAACGATTCTATTCTGCGCGGGAACGAAACTTCCTTCGTTCCTTGCGCCACATGACGCGTCGAAGGTATTGATTGCTGCAAGCGACAGCGGCAGTGGTGTTCCCTTTTGTCCGACGGTATTGTATGCGCCCGTACATAAAACGGTTGCTGAAGATCGGCGTTTGCTCCTGCTGGCGATAAGTGCCCTGATGTCTTCCCTCTCTTTCTTTAGTATACTGTCGGTCGGCAGGTTCCAGACAAGTTGCTTTGAGGAAAGCGGCAATTCGTTGTTCTCGGAATCCGTCTCGCAAAGAATGATTCTGAATTCGAATCCCATCCGCTTGTTTTTGGCAGAGGCTCCGATGGCTTTTTCGGTGTCGATTTTTTCGTTATTGGCGAGAACTTCTGTTGAGTATGCAGGAAGCAAAGTGGTCGCTTCACTGCGATTGGAAAACCGGATTAATCCTTTTGAGTGCTTCTCGATTTTGCCGTAGTTCCTTTCGAAATAAAGGCAGAGATTCTTATCAACGCCCTTGAAATCATTGACCCGAAATTGTCGGAGTGCCTCCACTCTGATGTGTTTTTTCTCGAATTGTCCCGCACCCTTCTGGAAAAGCTGAATACAACGAAGAATGCCTCCTAGGAAGTCCGTGCATTCCACCTTCTTACCATAGACCCAATCCTCCCAATCCTTGTAGAGCTTCGGTTTGGCTTTCTCGATGGATTCGTGATATTTTTCGAAGAATTCAGTGTGTTCCTCATGGAGGCTGTTTGCCGTTCGCTTTGTGTTCTTGAGTGCGTTGAGAAGCTCTTGTTCCGCCTTGTTGGGTTTCTTTGCATCGTTCTCCAAGGCCTTCTGTGTCTCTTTGTGAAAAGCACTTGCAGAGGTCTTATTGTTTTTTATGAAGAGAGCTTTCACCTTGCTCCAGTCATTTTTAAAAAGCAGATCCTCTGTAGCTGTTCCGCGTCCGTCTGCGTCTATATAAGCAGAGAAGGCGGCAAGTGTTTCGTCTGGGAGCTTGTTCGGATTTCCCTCCGGATAGGCGTGCTGGGCTTTTAGGGTGTTTGTGAGTGTTTCTTCATCCAGAGGGCTGAGGTTGCTGTCCCGCTTGTCGAGGTAGTATGAGTTTTTTCGATGCTTCCTTAATTCGGCAGCCCACTGGCTTGGCTGGATCGGATTTTTCACACCTGCGAAGCACTCCCTGTATAATGGCAGACCGATAAGAGGCAGATGGCGACCGGCCTCGACAACGAGCGTGCTGCTTTCGATGGCGCTAATAACGGTCTCA